>JBEHXD010000427.1:0-5126 GCA_048498875.1 Verrucomicrobiota bacterium | reverse complement strand
CGCGTGCGCCCACCAGAGGTGCCGCCCGAAAAATGGACGCCGCCGCTGCGGCTCAACCTGCTCGCCGATCCGGTGGTGCCATGGGCAACGTATGCGAAAATCCTCGTCGATACCGCGACGGCCGCCGGCCAGCGCGGCGGGCACTCGTTTTTTAAGGAGACGGCCCGCGACATCATCACCAACGCCATGCAGGCGCTGGATTGCGCGGGACTCGCGGTCACGCTCGATAACATCCACGACGTCGTCTGCGTCTCGGAACGCACGCGGGAACTCCTGAAAGCGCTCGACCAAATCGCCAATCCCACCGTTGTCGCGACGGTGGCGCAGCGGGAAGAAGCGAAACTCCTGCGCGCATATTTCGCGGATTTCGACAAGCAGCCGCCAGAGCAGAAGGCTGGCACGGTTTACAGCGTGGCCAATTTTCTTCGGCCGTATCGGCCCGCCGACATCGCTGAAGTATTTTCCGCCAACGAGCCGAATTTCTCGCTCGCCGAAGTCGATCAGGGCCGACTCGTTTGCCTGTCGATTCCGCAGACGTATCAGCTTGAGCGCAAATACCTCAATCTGCTCTGCAAGCAGCTCTTCTTTCTCCATGCGTTCAGGCGGTTCGACCTCGATCCGACCGAACTGCACCGCCGCAACCTGATCGCGCTTGTGCTCGACGAAGGCCAGAAAACGACGCTCGTCTCGGAGGATGGGTTTTCGGATCACCTGACGGTGGACGAACTGCGCGAGGCGGGCGTGTGCTTGATCACTGCAACGCAAACGCCGCTGTCGTTCTATGCCTCGTTCGACACCGAACGAAAGGCCGATGTCTTCATGGCCAATCTGCGCACGCAAGTTCACTTTCGCGCCGCCGACGAGCAGGGCGCGCGCATCCTGTCGCAAAAGATGGGCGGGCGTGAACTGCGGAAATACAGCGGTGGGGTGAGCGGAGGGAAAAGCTCGCACAACTGGCAGGTGACCGACGAGCCGTGGTTCAAGCCATCGGACCTGCTCGCTTTGGGTGATGGAGAAGCGATCATTCGGCATCCCCGCTTCACCGGACGCCCGCTAAAGCGGAAACTTCCTTTTACGAAATACACCCTACGGAACTAGATTTCACTCGCGCAACCTGGCTGTGATTGGCGAGTGCGAGTTTCGCACATGACGACGGGTTTGTGATGCGACAGGCGCATGTCGTTTCACTTCTGAAAGCAAAAGCGCCGTGCAGGCGATTAGCCAGGGCGGCGTTGTGGCGCCAGCAACTAAAGCACCCTCGCGGCTGCACCTTGAGATTTGTGCGGAGGTATTCGGAAGCGTAACGAACAGCAACCCACCGCCCCTATTTCTCTCGTTCGGTCATACCGCGATGCTCTGCTTCTTCGAAAAGCGACGCCTTGAGATCGTCACGAAATGCGGTAAGTCCGGCTCCGATTGATTCGAGATTGCGCGGGCTCCACGCAAGAACAACGGGGCGGTCCAGATCCGACAGCCCGTTGTCGTCTACGACCTCGCATTCAAGATCAGGATCATTTTCCCAAACTTGAGTTGGTATCACCGCGGCGTAACTGCCGGTCCGGACGGCCGCCATGCATTGCCCGGCTGAATCGCAGACCAACTCAGGCCGAAAGTTTCCACCTTGTGCCGTCGCCAAGGACTGAAGCTTATGCACCAGCTCCCCGTCGCCACCCACCGTCGCGTGCGGACACCCCAGTAAAGATGTCTCAAGCGTCAGACGCCGAGGAGCCAATCGTCTCGGAATCACCACGACATATTTGACGACACACACCTGCACGGAATCCAAACCTTTGGGCACTGCGTTCGCACGCATCAGTCCCAAATCGATTCTCTGCTCTTGAAGCTTCCGCACCAAATCATTCGTGCGAAGATTTTCGATTTTCACGTCCTGTTTTCCGCCCATTCGACGCATCGTTCCCAATGCGGGAATCAACAGCCATTGGAGTAGGCTGTCTCCGGCACCGACGACGACTCTCTGAATCGAGCCGGCCGACTTGCTTTGAAATTCGATCCACGCCCGAAACTGTGTCCTGGCTAAATTTGCCAGCTCTTCCCCGACCGGAGTGAGACGGATGGATCGGCCCTCTTTCCTAGTCAATGGCGTCCCGATAAAGGCCGAGAGTTCGCGAAGGTAATGGCTGTAGCGGCTTTGTAGCCCAAAATCTCCCTTCGCCGCTTTGATCAAACTCCCGTGATCGCTCAGCAAGACCAATGCGTGGAGACGTTCAACCGATAGCCCTTTTCGGGCGAGTAACTGCTCATACATGCGGTAAGCGCATCAATCATGCCATTAAACACGTTTTTAACGCAAGAGTTATCCTGTATTCTCTTTCTATCCAACAACCCCATTTCAAATGACTGCACTCACCACAAATCTCATTCGCAACGGCATTTTCTACTCCGGCTTCCTCCAAAAACGTCGCGGCATCGCGCAAGTCTACGGCACCGAAGAGCAGGAACGCATCGAAAGCACGGTCTCCCGTCTGCTCGCCGTTCCGACTACGGCAAAGAATCCCGGTATCCTGCTCGGACTGATTCAGTCCGGCAAAACCAAGACCTTCCTCGGCGCAACGGCACTCGCCTTCGACAACGGCTACGACATCGCGGTCATTCTTACCAAGCCCACCACGGCGTTGGCCAAGCAGACATTCAAACGCGTCAGCAAGGAATTTGCCGACTTCATCGAGGCCGATCAGGCCAAGGCATATGACATCCTCGAGCTTCCGGAGCGCCTCACTCAGTTCGAACTCAATCAGAAGCTCATCATCATCGTTAAAAAGCAGAAGAATAACTTGGAGCGATTGGTCGAGACGCTCCTCACGACCTACCCTCAACTTGCCAGCAAGCGCATCCTTCTCATCGACGATGAGGCCGACAATGCGTCAATCGGCTACTACAACGATAGAGCCCTCGGCCTCCAACTCCGCACGATTGCCAGCCAGATTGATGACCTCCGTCAGCAGCTTCCCTCTGCATCTTTTCTCCAGGTCACAGCTACTCCTTACTCGCTTTATCTCCAGCCGGAGGACTCGCCTCCCGGTCTCCAAATTGCCCCGGTGCGGCCGACCTTCACCGAGCTTGTCCCAATCCATCCCGACTATGTCGGTGGCAAATTCTATTTCGAGGACAGCAGGAATGCCACCAGCCCAGCCCACTACGTGTTTCACCCTGTGGCCAGCGAGGAACTAGAAGTCCTTCGCCAGCCGGACGGCCGTCGCTTCAAGACTGAGGATTGCCTCATCAGCCCAAAGGTCGCAGGCCTGCGAGCGGCACTCGTCACATTTCTCACCGCCGGGAGCTTGCGTCGCATCCAGGACGAACAGGCCAATCAACGCCCGAAGCGTTTCGCCTTTCTCTTCCACACTGAAGCCGCAAAGGCCGCCCACGCATGGCAGGAATCCGTAATCCTCGCGTTCGACGAGCATCTGCAACGTGAGGCCCACTCTCAATCCGCAGTTCTACGGGCGCTCGTTCAATCCTCCTATGACGATCTTTCCCGATCAATTCTAGCTGGAGGTCACACGCTGCCCGCTTTCGCCGAAGTGTGGGCGCGTGTGATCGCCGCGCTCACCAGCGGCGAAATCATGATTACCAAGGTCAATTCGGAGGCGCAGGTCGCTTCGCTTCTCGACGACGATGGCCAGCTCCGCTTGCGCACGCCGCTGAATATCTTCATCGGCGGCCAAATTCTGGATCGCGGCATAACCATCGCGAATCTCATCGGCTTCTACTACGGGCGTAACCCGCAGCGCTTCCAACAAGACACCGTTCTTCAACACTCGCGCATGTATGGGTTCCGGCCTTCGCTCGACCGCGCCGTCACTCGTTTCTACACGGCACCCCATATTCATAGCGCCATGCGTCGCATGCATGAGGCAGACACCGCCCTTCGCGAACGAATCGAGGACCAAAGCCAAAACCCCGACCGCACCGTTACGTTCATCGAACTCGACGAAAACAACTCCATCGTCCCCTGCAGTCCGACCAAGATTCTGGCCTCAAATATCACCACGCTGCGCCCGCACCGCCGTGTTGTGCCGTCGGGCTTCGAGACTGACGTGAAGACCCGCCTACGTCCGTTGACGCAAGACCTAGATACCCGGCTGACGGCTCTTTTGGGCAGTCTGCCTGCTCCAGGAGCAAATCAAGGCGCCACCGACATCTCCCTGGCCGACGCGATTGATATTCTCGCGCGCATCGACCCAGCATTCGTGAACTTCGCTCCCGGCTATGAGGACACCTGGGACTTGAAAGAATACCAAGCCATCCTTCGCCACCTGAGTGAGAATACTTCAAATCCGGCGAATCAAGGCCGGGTGCTCATCATGCTCCGCACCGGCCGCAATGTTTCCCGGCGCACGTCGGCTGAGGGGGCTCACGCTGACTTCAACGAGCCGGATACTACCCGCACGGACATCACGCCGGCCCGCGCCGCTGCAATCGACCTCCCGCTTCTTCTGCTAATTCGCCAAGAAGGAACCGCCCAGGGCTGGAGCGAAACACCGTTTTGGTGGCCGGTCATCGTCACCCCCGAGAGAATGCGTCCCACGCTTTTCGCTCACGCAAAGTAAACCATCCGAAATTTTTCGCCATGAGCAACACCCCCGCCCAACCCAACAATACCGAGTTTCTTCGGGCTGCTTTTTCCACCGAGCAAGACTGCTTGATTTCGGCCCTCAAATCTTCGCACCGCATTGCCCACGCCGGAGATCGCGGTGAAGTGAATGAACAGCACTTCATCGAATTCCTGCGCAAATATCTTCCGAATCGTTACACCGTCGAGAAGGCCATGGTCATTGATAGTAACGGCGGGGTGAGTCGGTCTATCGATGTGGTGGTGTTTGATCGGCAATACACCCCCACCTTGCTCGACAACGACAAACACCGCTACGTGCCTGCGGAGGCCGTGTATGCGGTTTTCGAGTGCAAGCCAAAGATCGACAAGGGATATTTGGAATACGCCGCAGACATGGCGCAATCGGTGCGCAAACTCCACCGCACTTCGGTAGACATCCATACCGCCAGCGGCAAAATCGCAGCCAAACCGCACTTCACGATTATCGCTGGCATTCTCGCTCTCGATGTGGATAAAGAACCTGCGCCGTGGTCCGCTCCATCTCGACGAA
>JBEHXD010000426.1:0-5126 GCA_048498875.1 Verrucomicrobiota bacterium | reverse complement strand
CGTACTTCTTTAAGTGGGTGGGATCGTCGGTCCGGCGGTAATTGAGCTGGCGAAGCTCATGGTTGCCAAGCAGCGAAGCGGTGGCGTGTTCCCGGGCCAGTTCGACGACCCGTCCGCTATCCGGGCCGCGGTTGATCAGATCGCCCAGGAGGATCAGCCGGTCGTCCTTTTTCAGGTCGAGTTTGTCGAGAAGGTCTTGGAATTCTTTGTAGCAGCCATGGATGTCCCCGATGGCAATTAACCGTCCGTTCATGCGTGGAATTTTGCTAGCGTTCGAACCCCCGGAGGGTAAACAAGAAAACGCCCATGGAGTTAAATCTTCACCCTATTGCCACAAAGTGTTTCGTCAGCGGTCGCGACTTTCAGGAAAACGACCGGGTGGTCAGTTATCTCGTGCGCGAAGCCAGCGGCGAGGTGGCCCGGCGCGACCTCCATGAATCGGAGGATGGGCGCTTCATGCCTCCGGCATTTGTCTACTGCCGCTGGGTGGTGGCCTTCAAGCAGCGCAAAGCCGAGGAAAACGCGGATCGGAATCTCAAGCTGACGGCCGAAACCCTTTTCCTGACTCTCGCCACGCCGGCGGGTGCGGGGGCTTCGAGCGTTGAGGAAGGCGATCCCAATGCAATCAACACGCCCCTGTTGCAATTCCTGGCGCTCATGCTGGAGCGAAAGAAGCAGATCAAGCTGCGCGGTCGCACCGAGGACGGCGCACGCCACGTCTACGAGCACATGGCGACGCATCAGCTCTACGAGGTGCCCGTGGGCGATTTGAACGCGGAGTTTTTTCAGAAAATCCAGGAACACCTGGGTGTCCTGGTGGGAACCCCGAAACCCAAAACGCCTCCTCAAAATACCCCGGCGACCGCTGCGCCGGGCGATTCAGCCCCGGTTGATCAAGCGGGTTAACTGCGGTCTCCCAATTTCTTCCAGTGAGAGGGGAGGTTGGGAATGAGAGTCGTTTTCGTTTAACCGCGAACGCTTTTTGGGAAAAGAGGTCTACAAGTAATGAACGCATTACTCCTCATTGTTATTCTTCTGCTCCTGTTTGGTGGTGGCGGTTTTTACCTTGGCGGGCCGGTGGTCGGCGGCAGCGGTATCGGCCTTATTTTGCTCATCGTCCTCGTGGTTTATCTCCTCGGAGGAGTGCGACGCTGAAGGCGATCTGATTTGGTCTTGGTTTAGATTTGTTTGGCAGGCGTTCGCTTTTTCAGCGGGGCCTTCTTCTTTAGTGTCGTTTGGAGACAGGGCTGCGCAGGGTTTTGCCGGTAATTTGCGGTGACACCGTCTGAAATTAGCCTGATATGAAGCGGTAAATGCTTCGACCGATAATCTACCTCTGGGCCGTGGTGATTGGCCTGACCTGTCCGGTGTTTGGTGCAGCTGCGGTGGAAACTAACTCCGCTGCCGCTCAGAAAGAGATGAAACTTCCCGGGATCAACGAGGAGGTGCCTCTTCCCCGGATCAAGGAAATCTGCGAATTCTACGGGCTGCACGATTTGTGGCGGAAGATTGAGCGCGATCCGCCGCCTCATCCCTTCAAGAGTGATGGCTGCACCGGGTGGTTTGATGAGTGGCAGGGTGTGAGTATCTACCGTGCCGGATTTTTTCACGACCTGAAGTATTGGGCGGGCTATCCCGGTGAAGATGTGGAACGGCTGGTGGCGGATGCTGAACTCATGATTGATGTTGCCCGGCTTTTAAAATCCACCCCGATGGCGGAAACCATGTTTCACGGGGTACGGGTCGGCGGTAACGAGAAATTCAAAATGGCGTTTTCCTGGGGCTTCGGCCGGGAAGCGTCGGCAGTACCGCCGGCGACGGCGGCCGCTTCGGTCGGTGAGGGTAAGAGCGGACTTGGATCGCCAAAATAGGCGTTTTGCTCGATTTTCGCGAACCGCTTTCTGCGGGTGACTGTCATTGAGTAATGCGTCACATGGCGGGGGATTTTTTTCGACTGGGCGGATTACTGGCGGGAATCGTCATTCTTGCCACCGCTCCTGGCTGTTATAACGGTCCGAAAAATAGCGCGGCGCTTTCAGGACCTGCGGTGGAGACAGGTCGCGACAATTATGTGTATTACCCGGCGTACGGCGTTTATTACAACACGTCGCGGCACCAGTACGTTTACTGGGAAGGCCGTTCATGGGTAAACCGCGAGGATTTGCCGGCACTATGGGCGGCCAAACTCGCGACGACTCCCCAAGTTCCTGTTGATTTCCACGACGCCCCCGAAAAACACCACGCGGTGATC
The DNA here is from genome assembly GCA_048498875.1 of Verrucomicrobiota bacterium. Taxonomy (GTDB): domain Bacteria; phylum Verrucomicrobiota; class Verrucomicrobiia; order Opitutales; family Opitutaceae; genus Lacunisphaera. The sequence continues at coordinate 2,875 of JBEHXD010000426.1, read as the reverse complement.
GCCCGGATGTACCCCAGCAATTGGCACAGTGACGCTTTGAAAATTACTGCGGGTGGCGCGTCCCAGTAAATCGGGCTTGGAGGTGGCGGCTTCGGATTTGCCCAAGGATCAATCTGTTGAAGGAGCGACCGGTGTAGTGACGTGACTGCTCGCTTTTCTAGCGGCGGTCCCTTCGAGATTAGTTCCGCGAAGTCTAGAGGTTTTCCTGTCGTCCATTTGGACGACACGGTTTTGGGCCGCGCCGCTTTACAAAGATAATCAAATTTGAAATCTCGAACGGGTCAGCTGTTTCAACCCCTAACCTGGGAGTTCGTCGATACGACCCCTTTACCCACATGTTACGACTGCGGCCACTATTGTCCTGTTTTGTGTTATCCGCGCTTGCCCTCGGGTTCAGCGCTTCTGTCAAAGCTCAAGCCGATCTCCCGATCTATACCGACGGTCCCCTTAGCGGGGGCTGGCAGGATTGGAGTTGGGCGGGGCGTGATTTCGTCAATACCACCCTGGTGCATTCCGGATCGTCTGCGATCCAAGTATCCGCCGGCGCATGGTCCGCGCTCGCGATCCAGCACGATGCGTTCAGCACCACTGGATACGGTAAACTTACCTTCTGGATCAATGGTGGCGCGGGCGGGCAAACCCTGCACATCGCGGCGACCATCGATCACAATGCCCTCCCCACTGGTGTGAATATCGGGCCGCTCGCGGCGAACACCTGGCAGCAGATTTCCGTCCCGCTTGCCTCGCTCGATGCGGTGGACAACGCCGGCTTTACCGGTTTCTGGATTCAGGAAATCACCGGCACCGATCAATCGGCGAATCCTTTTTATGTGGATGATGTGATCCTGACGGGCAGCGTGCCGACCATTCCGCCGCCGCCGTTGAACGGCGCCATGTCGGTTTATGAGGATGCCTTGGTGAATGGCTGGCAGAACTGGAGCTGGAACACCACGGTGGGCAATGAAACGATCATCGTTAATTCCGGGGCAAGTTCCATGGCCGTGACCCTCGCGGGTGGCGGGCTTTCGCTGCACCATGACGACATGGATACGCAGAATTATCCGAGCCTGACTTTCTGGATCAATGGCGGTCCTACCGGCGGACAATTGCTGGCGATCAACATTGAGCGCGACAATGGGACCCAGCCGGCTTTCGCCCTGCCTGCTTTGGTGGCGAATACCTGGCAGAAAATGACCGTCCCGATGGCTTCGCTTTCCGGCGCAAACATCACGGATTTGAATCGCATTACCTTCCGTGAAGTTTCAGGCGGAAGTGCCGCTACGTTCTATCTTGATGACGTTCGTCTCGATCTGGCCCCGCCGCCAGCTGTCGTCAACGTGACGGTCCACGGCAAACAGAAGATTCGTGAAGTGGACGCCCGCACCTTCGGTTTGAACACGGCCGTGTGGGATGGCTCGTTCAATACGGCGACCACCGCGGATCTGCTCAACGAGCTGGATAATCAGGCGCTGCGTTTCCCCGGCGGTTCTGCGTCGGACAATTATCATTGGAAGACGGGCATGGACGAGAACCAGACCACTCCGTGGGCCACTAACTTCGATGCCTTTGCCGCGATCGCCACGGCCACGCAGGCCCAGGTGTTCATTACCGCCAATTACGGCACCGGCACGCCTCAGGAAGCGGCGGATTGGGTGTGGTATTCGAATAAGACGAAGCGCTACGGCTTTAAGTACTGGGAAATTGGCAATGAAAATTACGGCACTTGGGAAGCGGACAAGAACACGCGTCCCAATGACCCCGTAACCTACGCGAACCGCGTCAAAGAATATGCGAAGGCAATGAGGGCCGCAGACAAGACCATCAAGATCGGTGCGGTACTGGTCGCCGATGAAGACAGCAATGCCAACTACACGGACGAGACGGTGACGAATCCCCGCACCGGTGCCACGCACAATGGCTGGACGGCGGTCATGCTCGCCACCTTCAAGAAAATCGGTTTCACGCCGGATTTCGTGATCTATCACCGTTATGAGCAGGGGCCGGGCGGTGAAAGCGATGCCTTCCTGCTGAACTCCTCCAAGACCTGGGGCAATAACGCAGACAGCATCCGCCAGATGTTGAACGACTATCTCGGCAAGGACGCCAAGAAGGTGGAAATTACCTGCACCGAAAATAACTCGGTGTACGGCAATCCCGGCAAACAGACGACCAGTCTGGTCAACGGCCTCTTCATGGCCGACAGCTTGGGCAACATCATGAAGACCGAATTCAATTCGTTTTTCTGGTGGGATCTCCGCAACGGTCAGGAAGGTGGCAACAACAACGCCAACTCCCTCTATGGCTGGCGCAAATATGGCGACTACGGCATCGTTAATTACAACGTTCCCGCAGCCCCGGCCGACCGCTATCCGACCTTCTACGTGTACAAGCTGCTGAAGAATTATGCCCGTGGCGGCGAGAAAGTCGTCCAGGCGGCCAGCGACTACAACGGTCTGGGTGTCTATGCGGTGCGCGACCACCACAATCACAACCTGAATCTTCTCCTGATCAACAAGCATCCTACTGCGGTGCTGAATGTGAAGATCAAGGTGGATGGCTTTAAGGTTGGCGCGCCGGCGGATGTCTTCACCTACGGAATTCCGCAGGATGAGGCCGCCCGCACCGGAACCGGCTCGGCTGACGTGGCGCAGTCCACGGCGACCCTGGCTGGACAAACCTTCACGGTTTCACCGGCTCCGTATTCCGCCACCGTCATCAAGATCAGCCGGCCAAACCGTGGCGACGGCCGTGGTCACCGGAATGATCCGGATGATGACGACGACAACGATTGCCAATAAGGTGTAGGTTCGTTCACCTTTGAAGCGAAGGCCGCCGGAATTTCCGGCGGCCTTTTTGTTGGAGTGGGTTTGGGGTA
>JBEHXD010000425.1:0-5127 GCA_048498875.1 Verrucomicrobiota bacterium | reverse complement strand
CCCGGCCGCTTTGGCCACGACGCCAGCAGCTCCTTCGCCAGTAGTTTCAGCGCCGGCTCCGGAGCCCGCCGCCAAACCGGCCGCGGAAAAAGCGGAACCCGAAAAAGTGGTTTCCACCCGGCCGCCAATTGCCGCTGACGCGGATTCCACCCAGTCGCGCAAGCGCCTGCAGCAACAGCTGGACGAAGCGAACCAGGCGTTGGAAAAAAGTGGAAACTCAGTAGCGGAGTTGACGGCGGAAAACGACCGCTTGGAGAAAGAATTAAAAGCGGCGAAACAAACGGCCTTGGCGGGCGGTTCAAGCGCAGCGAATCATCCCGATCCGACCGACCTCGCGACTTTACGCGAAGAGCGGGCTTCATTGCGCGAGGAAAATCGCCGGCTGCGTCAGGCGGGTGGCGACTCCGCGGCCTTGCGGGCCAAAAACGAGCAATTGACGAAGGACAATGAACAGGTGACCGCGTTCATGAACAGCAATCGTCATGACCTCGATCAGGCGCAGGCGCGAATCGCGGAACTTCTAAAACAGATCGAGGCGGCAAAAACGAAACCGGCCGTTCCCGCGTCGGGCGATGAAACGACAAAATCCGATCCGGCGAACAGCGGGACTACTCCCGAGGTCGAAAAGCTTGCGGCGACAGTCGCGGAATTGACCGCGGCCAACGACAAACTCGAAAAGGATCTGGAGACCGCGAAAAAATCCGCGGAAGCCGCTCTGGCGGCCCAGTCGCAGGTGGCGAACGCCGCCCAGCCTGATGCCTACAAGATGGAGATCAGTACCCTGCAGGGGCACGTGAAGGAACTGGAGGGCCAGGTAGAGGAGGAACGCAACGGCACGGCGAAGGAAATCGCGTCGATGGCGTCCCAGTTGCAACGCACGCGCGACACCAATCGAGCCCTCACCGAAGCCAACCGGGCCTTGCTCGCGGCGAAGGAAAGCGACGGAGGAGCCTCAGCGGAGGAAGCGGACAAACTGCGCGCCCGGGTGAAGGAACTTTCGACCGACCGGGATAATTTCAAACTTCAGCTCGATGACGCGCGCAAGGCCGCCGCCTCAGCCTCGGCGCTGGCCGGGGAGAGGAATGCGTTGCAGGAAAAACTGGAGAGCACCGCAGCCCAGCTTTTGAAGGCGCAGCAGGACGCCGATGCGTTGCACAAGAATGTCGATGATCTCACCGCCCAGGTCGCAACGAGCCGGCAAGCAACAGAAAAAGCCCAGGCTGATCTGGCGGCCCAACAGGCGCGGGCGACAGATGCCGAAAAAGCGGCGGATCAACACAACACTTCCGTGGCTGAGCTGACCCAGGCCAATACCAGGCTCGAGCAGGAAAAAGATGATGCGCAACGCACGTTGGATTCCCTGCGTCAGGAACTGGCCCGCCTCACGGAGAACGTGCACAATGCCGAGCAACAGCGGGTGGAAGCGGAGCGAAGCGGGCAGCAGAATGTGGATGCAGTCACCGCCCAGCTTGCGCAGGTGCGGCGTGAACTCGACAGTACCCGCGTAAATCTTTCGCGCACCACGGACGCGGCAAATGCACGCGATCGCGAACGGACCGGGGTCATTGCCCAATTGCGCCAGGACAATGGCGCGCTTACGGCCCGCCTCACGCAAGCCCAAGGCACGCTCGACCAAATCGCGGCCACGGCCCGCCTGGGTACACCGGCAGCGGCGATCGCCTCCGGTGGGCCGGCTCCCGTGAGAGCGGCGCCCGCCACCTCGACCGCCGACCTGCCCCGTTATCACACCGTGGGCGAAGGGGATTCTCTTTCGCGGATCAGCATGCGGTACTACGGCACGGGAAACCGGTGGCAGGACATTTACCAGGCCAATCGGGACGCTTTACAGGGATCAAATGCGTTGCGGGTGGGGATGCAGTTGAGGATTCCGTGAGCGGTGCGTTGGAGCCCGGCCCCGTTGCAGGCCAGGAGCGGCTTTATGCCGCGATTGGGAGTTTGATCGCGGCATGAAGCCGCTCTTACGACAGATTCGATCAAGTACGAATCCGCCCCAATAAAAAAGCACGCCTTGCGGCGTGCTTGATGATTAATGGCAGGTGAGTGGAAAAGCTCAGGCAACCGCCACCCGGCCGACTCCATTGGCGGCATTGGCGCCCTTCGCCAGATGGCCGAAGAACTGGTCGCGGCGGTCGCGGGCGGTCTGCACGTCCTTGGTGCCAAGGGAGCGACGGACGCGTTCCTTGGTGAACGGTGTCGGATAGACGGTATAGTGGAGGAACCACGTCCCGTTGTTATTCCACAGGTGGTGGTTCGGATTCCCCTGGCTGATGCGCAGGGAAGCGAGGGTGATAAGGTTGGCGGCAGACATGATGCGTGAGCGGTTGAGTTTTAATTAATCGTTCGCGCACCAGGGTTTTTTCCGAAAAAACGAAAGCCGCCTGAGGGCATCAGGCGGCTTTCCGTTTTTTTAGGAGGAGTACTTTGTTAGAGGGTTTTATCCCTCTCACATCCGGGTGGCGCGAACCACTCGAAACCACCGTGATCACTCCTAGACCCGGTTGGCAGAACCAGCTGTTGCCAGCCGATCCTTTCCTGATGCAAGGCGGAGCGTGCAAAGTTTTGCGTCCTATGCCAGATAAATTTTCGTTCCCCAAGGGCTCTTTTCCAGGCCGAATTAATAAATGGCTGGATTTTGACGGCTTACGTTACGGCAGGGTGACAAATATTTTTTCAGCGCACTCACAAACGCCTCCTGCGGGCTCATAATTTACGTTCGGACGCCTTGATCACGTAGGTGGTGCGCTTGCGCACCACGTTGCGAGCAAGCTCGCAACCTACCTTCCGAGGACGCGACCACACTATCGAAAAAGACTGTTTTATAGGCGACTGAGTCGTCGCCTGGCTTTCCGAATCCAAGTGTTTCGTTAGCAATGCGGGGTGAGGGCACCGCGTCCACAATTTGCCAGCGTGGCCTGCCTCAACCCGCACGCCTTCCGCGCCCGGGCCGGACGGTTCATGAGTCCCCGCAAACGCCCTTGTCTGCCGTCAGGAACCCGATTTTGAGGGAATCTGTGGCTTGAACAACTCGGGTTTTGGCAGGAGCGAACTGCCAAATTTATTCACCACCGGACGTGATTGGCGCAGCGGTTTCAGCGTGGCGGTAAATTGTTTTTTTCCTTCGGGGGAAAAATTCGCCATCACGGTCGACTTTAAATTCACCAACATCACCTGTTCGCATCCAAAACAAATCAGCGCTGCGGCCAGCGTATCGCCGTTGCGGTTCCAGCGGAGCGCGTAATCAGCATGAAAGCCTCCGCAGCCCTGCGTGGTGAAGGCAGGCGCTTCAGTTTCAGGAACCTCGACCAGGTTTTCCCGAAGGAATTGTTCGTTCAGTTTACTTTTCGTTTCGGCCGGCACATCCAATAATTTTGGATAAAAAAGTTCGTCGGCAATTTTGATGATATTGGGTCTGGCCGCCTCGGTGGCACGGGCGTCAGCCTCCCAGTACTGGTGCGGCAGCCCCTCAAGTACGTCGATCGAGTCCGAATTTTTAATCGCGTCGTACAACCATCTGATATCGCGGCGTTGGGCGTTGCCGAATTGCTGGCCAACGCAAGTGCAGACGACACAACTGATGGCACTGATAACAAGGAGGAGTGTTCTGCGCACGAACCGGAGTAAGACAAGGTTTTCGAAGATAGCAGCAAAAAAGCCAGACCTTGGAAAGTCTGGCTTGGAAAACAAGGTGAAGCGGCGGTTACGACAGCGTTACCCCTTTTGTCTTTGCCGCCCGCAACAGCGCGTCGGCCATGTCGGACGGAGTCGCGGCGACCTCAATCCCGCATTCCTTGAAGACGGCGATCTTGGCTGCGGCCGTGTCCTCGGCTCCGCCTACGATGGCTCCCGCGTGTCCCATGCGACGTCCGGCGGGAGCCGTGGCTCCTGCGATAAACCCGGCGACGGGCTTTTTACAGTTGGCCTTGATCCAGCGCGCGGCTTCCACCTCCGCGTTTCCGCCAATTTCCCCAATGAGGATGATGCCGTGGGTTTCAGGATCATCGTTGAACATTTTGATGATGTCCAAGTGCGACGTGCCGTTGACAGGGTCGCCGCCGATGCCGACGCAGGTGGTCTGGCCAATATTCTTGGACGTAAGCTGAAAAACGGCCTCGTAGGTGAGGGTGCCGGAGCGGGAAACCACACCGACGTGGCCCCGTTTGTGGATGTAGCCGGGAGCGATGCCGATGCGGCAACCGCCATGGGAGTCCTTGCCGCTGCCCGGCGTTACTACTCCGGGGCAATTGGGTCCGAGCAAGCGGGTCTTCCGGCCCTGCATCGCGCGCTTCACCCGGATCATGTCGCGTACCGGAATGCCCTCGGTGATCGCGACCGCGAGATCGAGGTTGGCGTCGACGCACTCAAGAATCGCATCCGCGGCGAACGGCGGTGGCACAAAAATCGCCGATACGGTGGCGCCGGTGGCTTTCGCGGCATCGGCCACCGAGTTGAAGATCGGTACCTTGTGGCCGGCATGTTCGAAAAACTGGCCGCCTTTGCCGGGAGTGACGCCGGCGACGACTTGGGTGCCGTAGTCGAGCGAGAGTTTGGCGTGACGTCCGCCGAAGTCGCCGGTGATGCCCTGAACCATGATCTTCGTGGCAGGTGTGATGAGAATGGACATGGGAAAATTTCCGCGAGGTTAAGGGTTCAGGCGACGAGTTTGACGATCTTTTGGGCGGCGTCGGCCATGGTGTCGCCCGAGACGAGCGCGAGGCCGGAAGCGGCGAGCGTGGCTTTGCCCGCGACGACATTGTTGCCTTCGAGCCGGACCACGAGTGGCAGCTTGAGGCCGACTTCCTTGACCGCTTCCACGATGCCGGTTGCGATCACATTGCAGTCCATGATGCCGCCGAAAATATTGACGAAAATCCCCTTCACGTTCGGGTCGCCGAGGATGATCTTGAACGCGGCCACGACCTGATCCTTCGAGGCGCCGCCACCGACGTCCAGGAAGTTGGCCGGGCTGCCGCCGTAGTGTTTGATGATGTCCATCGTGCTCATGGCGAGTCCTGCGCCGTTGACAAGGCAGGCGATGCTGCCGTCGAGTGCGATGTAGCTGAGCGAGAACTTGGAGGCTTCGATTTCCTTGGGGTCTTCCTCGTTCAG
>JBEHXD010000424.1:0-5140 GCA_048498875.1 Verrucomicrobiota bacterium | reverse complement strand
TTGCGTGACAAGCACGCAACCTACGATTCGAGCATCCCCGCGCCTATAGGCGCCTTTAGAATCTAAATCGCCCTGCCGTTATTGTGACTCTTCGTGGCTAACCCCGTTTTCCCCATGTTTCGGTTTGTCGTTTTCTTTCTCTGCTCAGCGGCCGCCGCGATCGCGCAAATCACCCATGAACCGAACGCCGCGCCGCGCGTGCTTTACGGTGTCGAACGACTGCAACACGCCTTAAAAAACTCCGCTTCGGCCCGCATCGTGGTCGGCACCAAAGCTGATCCCGCCATCCGCCAGCTGCTGGACGCCGGACAAATCGCCCTCGCTCACGGCGAAGCGGAAAAACCGGAAAGTTTTGCACTCATCACTGCCAGGGACGGCACGCTCGCGGTCATCGGTGCCGACAACTCCGGAGCCCTTTACGGCTGTCTTGAACTGGCGAAACGCATCCCATCCACCGGTGAATTGCCCCGTGAACCGCTTCATTTCGCCGACGCCCCTGCGTTTGTGCTGCGCGGTCCGTGCATCGGCATGCAGAAGACCTATATTCTGCCCGGTCACAAGGTGTACGAATATCCCTACACGCCCGAGCTTTTCCCGTTCTTTTACGACAAGGCTTATTGGCGGGACTATCTCGACACGCTGGTCGACCTGCGGATGAACACACTCACGCTTTGGAACGGTCATCCGTTCGCCTCCCTCGTTAAACTTCCCGATTACCCGGAAGCCGTCGAGGTGCCCGATGAAATCTTCACCCACAACGTCGAGATGTTCCGCTTCATCGCCAGCGAATGCGACCGCCGTGGCATCTGGCTGGTCCAGCAGTTCTACAGCATCATTCTTTCGAAGCCCTTCGCGGAAAAGCACGGGCTGTCCACCCAGCTCAACGCTCCCACGCCGCTCGCCGCCGACTACACCCGCAAATCGATCGCCGAGTTTGTACGACAGTATCCCAATGTCGGTTTAATGCCGTGTCTCGGCGAGGCGCTGCAAGGGCAGGAAAATCAGACACGCTGGTGCACCGACGTCATTCTTGCGGGCGTCAAGGACGGCATGGCCGCCGCCGGTCTTAAAACCGAGCCACCCGTCGTACTGCGCACCCACGCCACCGACGCCACGATCGTCATGCCCGAGGCACTGAAGGTGTATCACAACCTTTATACCGAGGCCAAATTCAACGGAGAATCGCTGACCACCTGGGAACCCCGCGGCGTCCGCCAGCAGCTTCATCTCACGATGAGCAAGCTCGGTTCCACTCACATCGCCAACGTCCACATCCTGGCCAATCTCGAACCCTTCCGCTACGGCGCACCGCACTTCATCCAAAAATCGGTCCAGGCGATGCGCGACCGTCTCGGCGCCCGCGGCCTTCACTTGTATCCGCTGTTTTACTGGGACTGGCCGGTTTCACCCGACATCGTGAAGGACGCCACCCGTCCTGAGCCGGTCGAAGGATTAAAGCAGTGGGAGCGCGATTGGATCTGGTTCGAAGCCTGGGCCCGCTATGCATGGAATCCCGACTTCGACGAAACCAGCGATCACGCGTACTGGATCAACCGGATCGCCCAACACTATGGTCCCGACGCGGCGGAAAAAATCCTTGAGGCCTACAATGACACCGGCGAATGCGCCCCGCGTCTGCTGCGGCGCTACGGCATTACCGAAGGCAACCGTCAGACCCTGTCGCTCGGCATGACGCTCGACGAACTCGTTCATCCGGAAAAATACCGCGAGTTTCCCGAACTCTGGGAATCGCAGTCGCCGCCTGGCGAACGCCTCAAGGAATACGCCGCCCGCGACTGGAACCAACAACCGCACGACGGGGAGACGCCGCCGTCAATCAACGCCGAGGCGCTCGCCTTCAGCGCCGCCGCGGTGGATGCCATCGATGACGCCGCCCCACTCGTCACCAAAAATCGCGAGGAGTTCGCGCGCCTGCAAAATGACGTTCACGCCATCCGGGCGATGACGGAAAACTACGTGGCCAAGTCGAATGCGGCGCTGGCCGTGCTTCGCTACTCCTACAGCCACGACCTGGCGGACATGGATCGCGCGGAAAAATCGTTGTCCGCCAGTCTTGACGCTTATCGTTCGCTCGTCGCGCTCACCAAGGACACCTATAAGGCGGCAAACTCGATGCAGACCAGCCAGCGACGCATTCCCGTTCCCGGTGGCAGGAATGGTGAGCCCGCCAACTACCATTGGACGCAGTTGCTCCCGCTCTACGAAAAAGAGTTCGCCGATTTTCACGCCCAGGTCGTCGCGCTGAAGTCTCCCGCCAACACCAAGGCTCGCACCCACGCGCCGCTCGCTGCCGCCGACTGGAAATTGCTTACGCCGGGTCTCGAAACTTTCACCGTTCAGGTCGGCAACACGGTTTTTTCGGACTCGCCCGCCACATTCACCACCATCGCGCCGGAACTGGAAGGCTTGCAAGGCATCCGGTTTCCCCTCGCCGGGGCCAGAGCGGGCAAACTCCCGCCCATCGAGTGGGAAAGCAAAACTCCGGTCCGCGTGCTTATTGGTTATTTCAATTCCACCAACCCCGACTGGCGCAAAGCGCCCACGCTGGAAACGGACGCGTCCGCTGCTGACCGCGGCGGCGCCGAGCCGTTCATCGTGGACGCGGCCGCTTTCGATAATTTGCCCACGGTAACCGTTCACGCCTTCGATTATCCCGCAGGACGCCACGTCCTGGACATCCACGGCACCGGCGCCTACGTCATCCTCGGGATCGTGAAGTGACGCGACTGGCGCGAGGACGGCCGTTAGATCTGCCGTGATAGTTTAGGCAGCGCAATTTCGCCCGCCGTCGCATACCCGACCAGCATCGGATACAAACGACTGGAAATGATGTCGGTGGTTTTGGAAGCCAGCAGTTCGCGGATTTCAGCAACCGTCACCAGACGAATCTCGATGTCTTCATGTTCGGTCTGGAAGGCCCGGCTCGCCGTGCCCGAGGCTTGGGCGTACACGTAGGCAACCGTCTCATCGGTCAGACCCGCCGACGATGCCACCGGGGGAGAGACATGGGCCACCGCGCCCAGGGTCATGCCCGTCTCCTCCTTGAATTCCCGAACTCCGGCTTCCTGTGCCGATTCACCCGGATCGATCAAACCCGACGGCAGCGACAGTTCGTAAGCGCCCAGTGGTGCACGGAATTCCCGCGTGATCACCAGACGCGCTTCCCCACCCTCGCCGATCACCGCAATGATGACCGCGGCATCCGCGCGGGCCACCGGCATTTCCGGTTGTTTTTTTCTCGAGGCAAACATCCAGGGTGTAGTCTGTCCGCCCTTCCTTTCGATGGCAGTGGAGAACAGGTTCACAAACCGCTCGTCGGTCAGTTTCTTGGGCGGGGAACACTTGGGTTGGGTGGACATGACAGGAAATTTATTGGACGGGAATCGGTTTTGAATTGCTTGTTTGGTCGTTTTGACCTTTCTAGCGCAATCATGACGCGAAACGCCAGTCAAATCGACGCCCTGATTCAATCGCCGGCCGACACCGATGCCTACAAGTTTTCGATGGCACAATACGCCTTGCACCGCGCGCCGACGGCGATGGTCGAATATAAATTCGTGAACCGCAGCCCGGTCGACCTGCGTCCCCTGCGCGCTCAAATCCAGGAGCAGGTGGACCGGCTGGCCGAGTTGCGCTTCACAGATCGCGAGATCGCCCACCTGCGCCGGCATGCGTGGTTCACGGAGGATTTTCTTCTGTTCCTGAAACTGTTCCGGCTGGATCCGTCGGCGGTGGCGATCACCGAGCGCGACGGCAAACTGGACATCCGGGTCACGGGCCCGTGGGTTCACCGCATTTTCTTCGAGATCCACCTGCTGGCCATCGTCACGGAGCTTCACTTCCTGGCCACCGTACCGCCCGCGGAACGCGAGGCCGCGTATAACGCCGGCATTGCGAAATTACGCGAGGATTTGAAAGCAGTGAAAGTGTTTGTCGCCAAACACGGCGACGCCAAGCCGTTCCGCCTCGTGGAAATGGGCACGCGGCGTCGGGTGGGCCGCGACTATCAATCGAGGGTCCTCGATGTGTTGAAAGAGGAAATTCCCCGGCAGCTCTTTGGGACGAGCAACGTGTATTTCTCGCTCGAGAAGAATCTCCGCGACATCGGGACCATGGCGCACGAGTTTCTCCAGGTGCACCAGCAAATTGGCCCGCGCCTCGAAAACGCGCAGAAGGCCGCGCTGGAGGGCTGGGCGCAGGAATTCCGCGGCAACCTCGGCTACGCGCTGACCGACGTCATCACCTACGACGCCTTCCTGCGCGACTTCGATCTTTATTATGCGAAGCTTTTCGACGGCGTGCGCCACGACAGCGGCGACCCGTTCGTCTTCGCCGAGAAAACCATCGCCAAGTTCCGCAGCTACGGGATCAACCCGGCGGAGAAATTTGCCGTATTCAGCGACAGTCTGAATCTCCGCAAAGCCCTGCTCCTGTGCGAAGCTTACGAGGGAAAAATGCGCACCTCGTACGGCATCGGCACGACGCTGACGGCGTCGATTCCGGGCTACAAGGCGCTCAACGTGGTGATGAAACCCCTGACCGTAAACGGCCGCGCGGTGGCGAAAATCTCGGACGCTCCCGGCAAAAGCATTTGCGACGACCAGGATTTTCTTCGCTACCTCCGGTCGGTCTACAACGTGGACCAGCCGGCGCCGCCGGTTAATTTCACGCCCGAAATCGCGGCGTTGCGTGAACAGTTCCTGAACCCCTGATCCATCGTGGAACCTGCCCTATGAAAACCCTGCTTCTGGCCGCCGCGGCCATCAATACCACGCCCAAGGACTGGACGGGAAACAGTGAAAAAATCCTGGCCGTGCTCTCGGCCGCCCAGAAACAAGGAGTGGACTTCGTCTGCCTGCCCGAACTCTGCATCAGCGGATACGGGTGTGAAGACGAATTTCACGCTCCCTACGTGACCGAGCTTTCATGGCGCATCCTGGAAAGCCGGATCGTGCCGGCCACCCGTGGATTCGGCGCGGCCGTGGGACTGCCCGTTAACCACGGGGGCAGCATCTACAATGTCATCGCTGTCATCTTCGACGGACAGCTCCTTGGTCTCACCGCCAAACAAAATCTCGCGGGCGACGCCGCCCTTCGACAGGTCGCGCCCGCCCTCCTC
>JBEHXD010000423.1:0-5140 GCA_048498875.1 Verrucomicrobiota bacterium | reverse complement strand
AATTGGCCGTCTCCAGTCCGGTTTTCTTCGTGCTGAAATTGGGCGAACTGAAGAAATTCGCCTTGTTGATCAGATCATCGAGCGTCCTGATGTTGGCGTCACCGCGCTGCTTGAGGTAGATGTCATAGCCGTATTTTCCCTCGCCCACCGCCGCGGCACCGCCGAAATCGCGCATCGTCACCTTGCCCGGAACTTTTGCCGGATCGGAGGCGAGCTCGATCAGCGTCGTGATGTGATCATTCGTCGGTTTGCCGGTGGCATCGACAGGAAACAGCTCGGGAAACAATTTGGTCCACGACGAATTGCTGAGCATCGGATTAAAGCGCCGGATGTAGGGCGTGAAAAGTCCCTCGGGGCCCGGTTCGACAATTGTGGCGCCGGCTTTGCGCAGGTCTTCGATCGCCTGATTGACGATATCGATATTTTGATACGCGGTTTTTCCGTATACCGCCTTGTCCATGTATTCCCGCACCACACCGATCCGCACACCCTTCAAATCGGTTTTGCCGGTAAAGGTTTCATAGGGTGCGGACGGCAGTTTGCCGACGCCAAACGCCGTCATCTCGTCCTTGGGATCATAACCCGCAATGACCGTCAAAACCCGGGCCGCGTCCTCCACGGTGCGGGCGATGGGTCCCACGCGGGTGTTCAGGCCGATGTTGATCATGCCCACCCGGCTCACCAGCTCCTGCGTGGGCGCGATGCCGACCGCATTGGCATACTGCGCAGGAGCGCGCACGGAAGGTCCTGTTTCCTCGGCAATGGCCACCGTGACCAGATTCGCCGCGACCGACATGCCGGAACCACCGCTCGAACCGCCGGGCACGCGTTCGGTGTCGTAGGGGTTCACTTCGGTGCCGCCGAACGAACTCCGGTAACCGCTCGCGTATTCGCCCATGTTGGCTTTCGCGAGAATGATCGCGCCGGCGTCACGCAAGCGTTGCGCAAAAGTCGAATCGTGAGGCGGCCGGTCGTTCGCATAAAAGGCGTCCGCTCCCGAAGTGGTGCGCATGTCGAATGTGTCGTATTGATCTTTGATCGCAATCACCACGCCATGCAGCGGCCCGACCAGCTTCCCGGTTTTTGCGAACTCGGCATCGAGTTTTGCCGCGACTTCGAGGGCGTCCGGCATGGCGGGATTGTCATCGACCGGATCGGTCATGCTGCGCGCCTTGCGATCATCAAAGCCCATCGCCTTGCGGGTGGCCGGGCGAAGATTGAGCGTGATCAGTGCGTTGATCCCCCTGGCATGCGCGATCGGTTTGATCGGCCCGAGGATTCCCTCCGGTTCCTCCACTCCGGGGCCATTGTACGCCTTGATGCGCGCGAGGTAGAGTTTCACCAGTGTCGTGCTGGTCAATTCCTTCGCGAGAATCGCGCGTTGAATTTCGGCGATCGTCGTTTCCTCCACGTTAAATGGTTTTTCGACTGCGGAAACAGATGAAGCGAGAAACAGGGCAACAAGCGTCGGTACCAGGCGGGAATACCACGCGAAAGCAAAGCGATGGAAAACAACAGGAGTCATGGGAAAATTCAAAAAAGTTGGCGAAACAACGGACCGGATGGCGGATCAACTGAAACAGAATGCGCCCGTCCGCCGGGGTGCCACCGGTCAAGGTGGGACGGACGGAGCGCAGCTGGCTGACTATTAGAATTTGTAGGTGATCTTGCCCGTGATGGTTCGACCGGGTTGAGGGATCAGCGCAGCGCTTCCGCTCGTCGAGGTGAAGAAGATCTCGTCGGTCAGGTTCTTGCCGGACAGACGGTATTCCCAGTGTTTGGTGCGATAGCCCAAATCGAGGGAGAACAGCATCGAGGACGGAAGCATGATATCCCCGATCGTCGAGGCCGGATAAGCGGCCGTGTAGTTGGCTCCGGCGGAAATATCGAAACCCGATTTGCCAAAGATGTAGTTGCCGAAAAGGCTGAACACCCGCGGTGGCCTGGCCTGCCGCGTAATGTTGACGTCGTAAGCGAGCTGATAGCGGCCGCCGCCGTACTGGATGGGATCCAGGCCCAACGTGGTGACGGGAACCGGCGTGAATCCGGGGGTGAGCGGGTCGTTGTCGCGGCGCACCCAGTCGGCGGCCAGCGCGAGGTTGAAGTTCGGCGTGGGGACCCAGCGGGCCTCGAGTTCATTGCCCACCGCGCGGGTTTGTTGGAAATCACCCAGGCCACCGTTCAGTGCCTGCACAAAGGCGGTGCGATATTGTTCGTACCAGGCATAGGCGACGAACAGCTTGCCCTTGAAAAAATCACCCTTGATGCCCGCTTCCTTCAGCTGCGACCCGGTGAGAATAGTGGCAGCGGTGAGCTGGGCGGTACTCAGGCCGCCGGTGCTGCCGGGTACAATCGTGCGCGGAGTGGCGTAGGTGATGTACGGAATGATGTTGGGCAGTACCTTGTACGAAAGGCTCGCGGACGTGAGTGAGCTGGCCTTGGACGACCCCTTGGCGGAGGACGGGGCGACCACTTGCAAAACGTTGCCGGTGGTCCGCAACCCGGCGTAGTTTTGGACCTCGGCATCGACCCAGTCGTACCGGTTGCCAATCGCGAGATTCAGCCGGTTGAACGCGACGATATCGAGCATGTTGCCGAGGCCTGTTTCATAATGCTGGCTTCGGGCCAGCGAATCGACGCCGGCTTCCACCGGATTTTCCCAGCCATTCTGGAAAAAGTAGTGTCCGTCCTGATACTTGGTGAGATCCCAGTAATTGAAAATCTGGAAGACGTTCGTGGTGGAATTGACCGCATCGAGGTATCGCAGATTCCACGCCGCCAGATCGCTGATCACCAGCCAGTCGGGCAGATGCTGCACCTTCCACTCGGCGCTCAAACGCTCTTCGAAGAGGTAGGTGTCGCCCGCGCGGTAGTAGGCGATGTCCGAGAGTTTGTCGTATTTCTGGTGCTCATAATAGATGTTGTTTTTCAGGACCAGATTGGGGTTCGAATCATTGACCAGCTTGATGAAGCCAATGTAGTCCGTGCCGTGATTGATGCGCTCGAGCAGCACGTAGCGCGGACTGAGGTGAGCGGTGCCAAGGCCTGTGACAAACGCGAGTGGTCCGCCGGGCGCGGTGTAGGCGGTGGTGCCGGGCTTCACCTGTCCGGTGGGCCGGGTGCCGTCGGCGTTGAAATTATAGTTGTTCGTCAAACCGGCATTGTACAATTCGGCGCGACTCGCCCACCCGTTGTGATCCGTATCGATGAGCGCAAAATTGGGTGACCCGGTTTGATATGTGCCGTTGTCGACCAAGTCCTGGGTGACGCGATTCCAGCCGGCGATGCCGGTGCCATCGTGAGTTTGGTAATTGCCACCGATTTCGAGGCGGAAGCTGTCGGTGAGGTCTACCGTGAGCGTGGCCTGGACCGTGGCGTCCCGGATTTCCTGCCCGACGTAAAAGGTCTTCGAGCGTTCAATCTGGGCATACGTATAGTAACCCGCCTTTTTCTTAAAAATCTTCAAGGGACCACCAAGCTCAGCCGTGCCCACTTTTTTTCCCCATTCGTCCACGGTCAGGCTGAATTTACCGGTCAGGCCGTCGAGGTACTTGCCGGTGCTGGCTCGGGCCGATTTGGGCAGATAGTTCATGAAGCCGCCAACCGAACCGGCGCCGAGAATCGGCGAGGCCGGTCCGCGGACAATCGTCACACCGTCGCTCGCTCCGATGATCGTGGGCAGGTTGGACGCGTTGTTCAGCTTTTTCATGTCGGCGAAATAAGTGTCGGCCGTGTCGCCGCGAACCTGCAGGCCGCCCTGCACGCCGAAGGAAAACGCGGTGTAGGTGCTGGGGGAAAAACGCCCGAGGTCGGCGAGTTCGCCGATGTTGAACTTTTCGATCATTTCACCCGACACCACGCTGATGGATCGGGGCGTATCGACGATCCGCTTGGAAAGGCCCAGCGTGTCGATGGGCTGCGAAGGCATGAGTGAATTCGGATCCTGCCCGCCACCGGCCACGAACTTATCCAGAACGACGATTGGTTCCGAGGAGGAGGAATTTTTCGTTGAGCTGTCGGTCTGGGCAAAAGCACGGAGGCTGAGGCATACGCAAATGGTCGTGGCCGTATAACGGACGATATTTCTCATGGTCGATTGGGAATGGTGTGTGGTTGGTGTGACCTGCCGCTGACGCTCGCACCCTGAGCACGCGAAATGCCGTCGCTCCACACGCGCCGCGAATGATCCATGAATTAATTTTGCGCGAATCGCGGCGGTTGTTGGGGTGACGGCAACGTCCGATTGAATCATGGCTGCGTGCCGAGACCAGTCTCCCCCCCCGCGAGATAGGGCCGAGTGGTGTAGGTTGCGCGCTTGCGCGCAACGTGGCGGGCAAGTCCGCCACCTACTCCCCTCATGAAGTTTTTAGATCGTTCAATCGCGGACAAAATTTCGCTCCAGAGGAGAGATCGTTCCCGCGACCGGTGCGGGTCTCACAGCCTTGTCAGGCGGCGCCCTACACCCGTCGCGTTTTTTTCATGAACCCGCCTGCTGTTCCACCCAGCGAACCGCCTCGCGCACCAATTCGGCGGCGTTGGCCAGTTGCAGCTTTTCCTTGATCCGGGCCGCGTAGGCCTGGACGGTCTTGATGCTGATCACCAGTTCATCGGAAATCTGCCGGGTCGTCTGGCCTTTGCCGAGACGCCGGAACACATCGAGCTCACGATCGCTCAGTGCAGCGATATTCTCCTTGGAAAATCCCGCAGGGCGCGACGCCATGCGCGCGGTGAGGGTTGCGAGCAAGGAGGGGCTGACATACACCTGTCCGGATTGCACTGTGCGAATTCCCTCCAGGATGCGATCGGTGGCCTCGACCTTGGTCACGTAGCCCCGGGCGCCGGCGCGAAGCGCACGCTCGGCATAAAACACCTCCTCGTGCATCGACAAAACGATCGCCTGCGTTGCCGGCAGGTGCTCGGCGAGATCCTTGATCAGGTCCAGTCCGGAAGTCCCTCTAAGGCTGAGATCGACGATTGCCACATCGGGTGGATCGACCAGCATCGCCGGCAGCGCATCGGTGGCGTCCTGCGCAGCTCCGCACACGTCAAAATCGGATTGCTTGCGCAGGAGCGCCGACAGCCATTCACGAACGAGGGGATGATTGTCAAAAATAAAGAACCGCGTGGCCATGGAATCAAA
>JBEHXD010000422.1:0-5150 GCA_048498875.1 Verrucomicrobiota bacterium | reverse complement strand
TCGGTGGCCGATGCATTACGCGCGGTACGTTGCGCGGAAGCCATTACGGTAGAACGCGGGTCCATTGAATTGACTGACGCCAACGCCGAGCGTGAGACCGGTTTTGGGGTCGAAAACATCGACCCACAGGGATCCTCCCTTGAAGTCACCCACGCCACTCACGTGTCCGTATGTGAGGCTGACCTCACCATGGACCTGTGGTTTGGTTTGGGGATTAAAGACATCACTGTCTCTCAAGCGTGGCCGTTCCTTGGGCTTGGGCGCGGCAGCCACCGCGCCAGCGATCAGTGAATCCAGTTTCTTGAGCTGTTCCGGGGTAAGTTGGTCGAGACCGGCCCGATGCAATTCCTCGACCGAGTGCCGTGAAGCGAAACTGCCATCGAGTTCCGTGCTGCCGTCATTGCGGGCCTGGGCGACCTCGGTTTTGATCAACTGATCCAGGGCGGCGCGTTGTTCCGGCGTCAATGACGCGAGCCCGGTGGCATTCTTTTGGTCAATTGAGAGTGTTGCGGTGAAGCCTCCTTGCGTGACTTCCGCGTTCGCTCTTCCCGCAAAAAAGACTGCTGCGCATACCAGCAAAACTCGCAAGAAGAGGCAAAGATGAGTCACGGGAACTGGCATGGGAACATGAGACCGTGATGCTTTTGGGCGGTTCCTAGCGAACCTATTTTTCTGCAATTTCCACCGCCCCGCCTGTCACGGCATATTTCATGACGTCGGCGGAAGCGAGATGCTCGATGGGGCGAATGCGTTCCCGTTTTACGATATAGAGCTGGCCGGCGACGTTGTAAGCCTGCGGGACATAGACTGAAACATAGGCGTCTTCCAAATTGAAACTGCTGAGCTTTTCGTCCGTGAGAAAGCCCACCTGCCACACGTCTTCTGCTGTTATGCTCACCATGACAGCATGCGTAAACCGCCGTTTGTGGCCTACAAATGCCTCAAAGAAATCGCGCACAGACGTGTAAAGAAAACTGATTCCGGGGGTCATTTCGATGCCATGTCCGACCAGCCGAAAGGTTCGTTTTACGATGTAAAACGTGCTCATCCATCCGATGAGCAAAACCGCGAGTAAAAGCATCAGAAATCCCATTCCGGGCGTGATCACATACGGATGGAGCAGCCCATCGAGTTTGTTAAAAACCCAGTAGACGAAACTCAGGGTGATCACAATGGGTGCGATCACGAGTATGCCCCTCAAAAAATACTCGCCGGTATGACGAATTTTAAAATGAGGGGTTAGTCGCGGACGACGTGCAGGTTTGGATACGGCGAGGTGGGAGGCCATGACAGGATAGACACACTATAGACCCATTTTGCCGTCGTCAGTTACGCCAAGTTGCTTGGGAAGGATCCCGCAAAAGATGAACCTTTGACCGGTGCCGTTGTCCTCAAGGATAGACCATGAAAACCTTGTTTGTGATTTTAATCCTTGGCGTGATCGCCGGGGCCTTTGGCTGGCAATATCACCAACGCAGCCAGAAGCCAGCGATCGGTGATCGCGTTGTTGCTCTCGCGGAACGGACCAAGGAAGCGGCGATCCAGACAAAAGATGCCGTGGTCACCCAGGCGAAGGAATGGAATCTCACCCCGGAAACGATCAAAAATGAACTGGATAAAACCGGACGGGTGGTTCGCTCCCGGGTGGTGTCAGTCGGGGAACGCATGGACGACGTTCGCATCGTCACAGTCATCAAGGGAAAGCTGGTGGTGGAAAAAAATCTTTCGGTATTCGACATCGGGGTGGAGTGTCAGGACGGTGCCGTGAAGTTGACCGGTGCCGTCGATTCTCCTGCCGAAATTGGTCGGGCGGTGACTTTGGCCCTGCAAACCACCGGGGTACATAATGTCGTTTCTGATCTCACCGTGAAAACCTAACCCGGTTTCGTGCGTCAAACAGAAGAGGGGTCTCCGATCACCAAACTCACTTCATTACTTTCCACCATGAAAACGAGAATTCAAAATTGTGCTCCCTTACTGGCCTTGCTGCTGTGCGCGGGTTGCGTCGGCAGTGGTCCCAACACGCAGCAGGGAGCCGTGGGCGGCGGCGCCCTGGGTGCCCTCGCCGGGGCCATTATCGGTAACAACAGCGGTCACGGCAACGGACTGAACGGCGCGCTCATTGGCGGTGCCGTGGGTGCGCTCGCCGGCGGTACGCTGGGCAATCAGGCCGATCACCAACGCGGCACCCTTTATGGTTCCGAAGCCGACGCCACCACCAATGAAGTGGTGGAGAGTCCGCCCCCGCCACCACCGCCGCAGCGCGAGGTGGTGTATGAGCGTACCCAGCCGGACGCCGTGTGGGTGGAAGGCTATTGGGTTTATCAAGGGAGGGGCAGCTACGCGTGGGTCGCGGGTCATTGGGAGGTACCGCCGCCCCAGTATCACCGTTACGTGGCGGCCCACTGGCAGCGCCGGGGACGTGGATACGTTTATATCAACGGCTACTGGCATTGATCGGATAAAAATTGTTTCGAATCATTTTGCGCGCCGGTCGAACGACCGGCGCTTTTTTGTGATGACTGTCCGCAACGACGCGGTCGATTTTGATTCGACCCGCTTCGCGCGTGAGTTTCAAACTGCGCCATGGCACGTATAGCAATCGTCGGTCCGGGCGCGGTGGGTGGCGTGATCGCTGCCTGGTTGGAAAAAACCGGGCGACACCAGGTGACCCTGTGTGCGCGTCGTCCCTTGGGCGAACTGCAGGTGGAAACATCCCACGGCCCGATTATCGCCAGACCCGTCGTGATCACCTCACCCGGGCAAGCGACGCCAGTCGACTGGGTGCTGGTGGCGACGAAGGCTTATGATTCCGCGGGGGCTGCGGTCTGGTTGAAAGGACTCGCCGCAAAAGGCGCCCCCGTGGCCATTCTGCAAAATGGCGTGGAGCATCGCGAACGGTTTGCCATTTTTTTGCCGGCAGCGCAGTTGGTTCCGGTGATGGTGGATTGTCCCGCGGAACGCGTGACTCCCACGCAGATTCGCCAGCGTGGCACGGCAAAAATGGCGGTGCAGGACGACGATCAGGGGCGTGCGTTCAAAGAGCTGTTCGCTGGCACGCCCGTGGAAGTGGCCCTGACTTCGGATTTGAAGAGCGCGGTCTGGAAAAAATTATGCGTCAACGCCGCCGGCGTGATTTCCGGCCTCGTGTTGCAACCAACCGCCGTGATGCACGACGAGCAGATTGGCGAGCTGTCGCGTCAATTGGTGCGCGAGTGCATCGCGGTGGGTCGCGCCGAGGGGGCGGTGATTGACGATTCCCATGTCGAAACGGTGCTGCAGGGCTATCGAAATGCGCCGCGCGATGGGGTAAATTCACTCCACGCGGATCGTCAGGCGGGCCGCGTGACGGAAATCGACGCGCGCAACGGAGTGATCGTGAGACTGGGAAAAAAACATGGCATTGCGACTCCCTGCAACCAGATGGCGGTGGCGTTAATCGAGGCGATGACGCGGGCGTCGTTGAAGGGATAGAGCCGGGTGGGGCGGACGGTCCTGGTCCGCCGTCAGGATATTCGCGGGCCGAAATGGTTTTATTTCACCTTACGAGGCGTGATGCTCGATGGTCTCCTCGACCTTCGCCTTCTGCACTTCGAGCTGCCCGTTAAACATGAGAATGCTGAGGGTGATGTCGGCCTTTTTGGCCGCCATGGTGTAGATTGGTTCCTGAACATCCCTCGTTCCGCTGGAGCTTGATCCCATCGACATCACCTGCACCGTCCGCGTACCTGAAGCGACTTGCACCATGCCAAGGTCTTTTTCGAAATGATAAATCCAAACCTCCGCTTTTCCCTCGGGGGAAGGAGTGGGTTGGATTTCCTTGGGCTCACCGATCAGTTTGCGAATCGTGGCTTCGGTCATGCCTTTTTCCAATTTCGGGAATGGCATGTCATGATTGTCGGCAACCGCCGCGGAGGTTTTCGCAGTTCCCTCCTTGGCGGACGAGACTTTGGGATCCGGTCCTGCGGGAGAAGAGCAGCCGGCGAGGCCGAGCCCGGCGGTGAACGCGATCAGGAGAATGATTTTTGACGAGTGCATGGGAATAAGAATATGGAAAACCACCAATCGCATCGGTTCCGTACCCACGCCCGACGAGGGTACCGATGAACGGACAGATTGGACAACGAACGCGCGGAGCCGGTGCGCCACGGTTCAACGACTGGAGACGTAAAAACGCCTCCTCTGGTTTCGCTACGCGGCCCACCAAAGACTTCGACTCTGCGTTTGCAGAACGAAAAATCAGTGGCCTCCGTCGAGATCGCCCTGTTTGAGGAGCGGGGCAAAGAGAGCTTTATTGGCGCCTTTCATGTACGCTTCCTTGGCCTCGATGGTGCCGTCCTTCACTTTTGCCATGAGACTGTTGTCCATGGTGATCATGCCGTCGGCCGAGCCGCTTTCGATGATGGCGCGAATATTGGCGATCTGTCCCGAACGAATGGTGTTGGGCAGCGCCTCGTGCTGCAGAAGAATTTCATGAACGGCGCAGCGGCCCTTGGGAATGCGTTTGCAGAGCAGCTGCGCGACCACTCCGGCCAGGCAGCCCGCGAGCATGACGCGCACCTGATTTTGCTCCTCGGCGGGAAACGTGTTGATAATGCGATCGACGGTTTTCGGTGCGTTGTTCGTGTGAAGCGTGCCAAACACGAGCATGCCCATCGAGGCGCAGGAGAGCGCGAGCTTGATGGTTTCCATTTCGCGCATTTCACCGAGCAGCACGATGTCGGGATCGTGGCGCATGGCGCCTTTGAGCGCGGCACCGAAGGTCTGCGTGTGTTCACCCACTTCGCGGTGAACGATCACGGATTTTTTGCACTGATGAACAAATTCAATCGGATCCTCGATGGTGATGATGTGCCGGGCGAGGTTCGTGTTGATGTAGTCGATCATCGCCGCGAGCGTCGTCGACTTGCCGGATCCCGTGGGCCCGGTCACGACCACCAGCCCCTGGTCCAGATGGCAGAGTTTCTTGAGCGCTTCCGGCAGTTTCAGGTCATCGAATGAAAGAATCTTCGCCGGAATCTGACGCAATACCGCGCCCTGGCCCCAGTGATTATAGAGAAAATTGGCGCGAAAACGGGCGAGCCCGCTGACCTCGTGAGCGAGGTCGAGATCCTTGCGTTCAAGGAAATCGTGCCAGCGTTTTTCCGGGC
>JBEHXD010000421.1:0-5151 GCA_048498875.1 Verrucomicrobiota bacterium | reverse complement strand
CGGCGCGCCACGACCTTCGCCGGCGCACCCTCCTTTTCAGCCCGGGTCCGGTGTGCGGTCGGCTCCTCCCAAGGCGCGTAGAGCGGGGCCACAGAATCAAGGTTCAATTTGCCGGTCGTCGTCTGAGACATATCTTTCACCGTTCAAGATCAACTTCGCCATCCGCGGCGCGTCAATAGACCGGCCTTTCATGCTTTTTGAGAATGGGAGTCATCAAATCAACGAAGTTTTTGAGCAGCGCCCGCATGTCCGCCCGCGAGATCGTTGATTCCCATGACCTGCGCCTGCTCCCAGGCGGGATATTCCAAATCTGTAGGCCATCGATGCGGTTTTCCGCATCAGCCGTAAATTTCACGTTGCCATGGGCAATGCCATTACGCACCAATCGAACGAGGTGACGCAGATTGCGCGGTGCCCGGTAGCCCGCGTGGGTGCGGATCGCGGGCCACCCATCCAACGGCAAGGGTTTCTCCGGGATATGGCGCTGGTATTTCTCCTTGACGTGGATGAACGCACCCAGGAAAGAGTTCAACAGTTGCACATCCTCATACGGCCCCGTCACCGTGCATCTTTGGTCGATGAACTCGAAGTTCCTCCAGGTGCGTTTCATGACCTCCAGGATCGGACGGCGTGGATTCATGGCTTCACCTTCACCGTCATGCTGGTATCGCATCCAAACACGTCTACCACTTTCACGCACGCGGTGAATGGGCCCTTCCCCGTGTATGCGTGCCCGGCGGTCGAGACGGTGACCAGGCTTCGATCCTTGCGCGTCCGGTAGTCCTGCCAGTGATGATTGAACGGCTTATCCGCGTGCCAATCGAAGTCCACCGCCCAGAAATCGATGAAGTCAAACCCGCTCTTGATAGCCCGCTCCTTGATGCTTTCCAGTTCTTTGCTGGGCACCTCAGCCAGCGATGGTAAAAATTTTGTCAGTTTGATGTCCACCGTCGTACCATCTTTTGTTTTGCGGTAGACCGGTTCAGCCTCTAACAGGGCCACTTCCAACCAAGGCGGCGGGCTCTTACGATTACGTTCCATGATTTCGCGCGGGATTTTTACAGGGTACATCTTTACGCCGATGTCCGCCTGAATTGCACTCATGCGCTGGCGGATGTCCATCTCGAAATCCCAGGCCAGGCAGTAAACTTCTTTGGCTCCGAGCCCCACGACGGCCTTTGCGACAGAGGACGCTTCGTCGGCAGTGAAGATGGAATCGATCCCGTCCACCGTTACCAGTGCCGCCCCCTTGCGACCGTGAATCAGTGGGGACGGAAGCCGAGCCGGGTCTAACATCTCCGCTCGAAAGAAATCCAAGACCAACTTCCGGTGCTCCAGATCCGCGCCTTTGAGCGAATCTTTCTGCCACCACTGACGCTCGTACCGGCCGAGGTTGTAGAGATCGAACGCGCGGTAAGGCTTCGAGGCCGCATGTAACGTTCGCTGAGACTCGATGAGCCGCTTCCTTGTTGTGTGGATTGAATAACGTCCGAGGTCGCACCCGATCCATCTGCGAGGATCGGAATAATAAAACTCCTTCTTTCCACCGACCCGCTTGGCCCTCAAACCTTCCGCGGCCGTAAGAGTTGTGCCGCTTCCACAAAATGCGTCCAGTATGATGCTCTCCGGACCCGTAAGCGCGTCGATGACCCTCCCGGCGAGTTCCAGTGGCTTTTGCGTTGCATATCCCACGTACTCTGTCAGGTCCGCCGGTTGAAGCATCGGAATGCGCCAAACGTCATCAACCATTCTCTCTGTACTCTCGATGTAGATTACCTTTCCGTCCGGTCCTTTGGCATTCACAAGCCTCTGAGAATTCCCGTCCCAAATACGCTTCAGCTGTTGCACAGGCTTGTCACGCTTTTCCATCAGGGGATTGAAAATAATTTGCTCACGATTAGAAAACCACAGCAGCGTGTCATGATTTGATGCAAACCGTCCAACGTTGCCCTGCATCTTGTTGTAGTAGTACCAGACGATTTCATTGCGGAAGTTGCTCTTGCCAAAGATTTCCGTCATTAAAGATCGCAGGGCAAAATTCATATGCCAGTCACAATGGACCACGATGCTTCCACGATCTGATAGCAATTCCTGCATTAGCGCCAAACGCTCATACATCGTCGCCAAGTATGAATTTATATTTTTCCCCCACATATCGTTGTACGCCACCATTTCAATCGCCGACTGGTCCTTGTGGACCTCGTCCCCGTCCTCTCCGATTTCAACGTCTACTGTAAAGTCAGCCTCCACAGCAAAGGGTGGGTCAATATAAACCAGATCGATTTTTCCCTTAAACTCTTTGAGCAGCGACGCCATGACCAGCTTGTTATCACCCCAGATCAACCGGTTGCGAAAGTCATCGAGACGGGTGTTCTTTTTCTCGAAGGCCAGCAAGTGTTGCTCTCCGGCGGCGGCCGCCTCGGAACGCGGTTGGTCGATCGTTTCAATCTTCTGCATCGGCATGGCCAGTGCCGCCGCATCCACTGTCCGCCGGTTGCCCCACTCGTCGTACTTCCCGTCCCAAACCAGCTCTGTTTTCATCTGAGATAGCGGATGCGGATTGTCCGGTCCCCATTTTTTATTTGGATCGCCACCGGCTTCGGCCACCTGTGCGACGGCTGCCGCTTTCGCCCGCGCCTCCAGCAAACCCCAGGGTGGCGCGCCTCCGGTGGCATCAGTCGACTCGGCCCCATTGCCGTTCACGGTTTCATTATCTTTTGTTTTCTTTGCCATGATGCTTCCATTCGTGATTACTTGTTTCGCGGGTCCATCGACTACGCGCCGGACTCTTCAAGAAGGCCAATTTCCGAAAGATAGCGTGATGGCGCGGCTGCCCGCTTCCCAAGTCGTTTCGCAATCTGGAAAACGACGCGCTTTTTCGCCCGGGTAAAGGCCACGTAGAAAACGCGGCGCTCGGCCTCGTGCTCCGCCGGAGTGTCCGCATACTTCATCGGCCAGATATCTTCAATGTAGTCCAGCAGCACCACCGTCTCAAACTCCTTCCCCTTGGCGCGCAGCGCTGTCATCAGATGGAGCGGGCGCTTTTGGACATCGTTGCAGTCCGGGGCATCGTCATCAGTCGGCGGAACGTGCGCGAGCTGTTCTTTAGCACGTTCAATGTCGTCGAGGAATTTGTTGTAGTCACCTCCGTACCGAAGCGCAAATTCCGCGAGTTGCCCGAAGGGGGGATCCTTGTAAAAAATATCCTCTTCGGCCTTCCCAAAGTCCGCGGCGAGCCCCTCGAAGTGAATGCTCAGGGCAAGGAGCGCGTCAGAAACAGAGTGCGCGTCCAGATAGGCACGTATCGCATCGGCGTATTCGAGGCTCATGCGGCCATCCGTGTTCGTGCCCTTCAGCGGCCCGGTATAGGCGGCAAGCGATTCCACGGATTCGCTAATGGTGCCCTTTGCAGTCTTGCTGATATGGTTCAATACCCCCTCGCGCTCTGCTTTCTTGATGGGGTAGCGCTTGACCAGATCGCACAATTTCAGGAGATCCTCGGCGACCTGGCGAGACCGCTGACGGTTGTCAGCACGCTGCTTGATATCCAGCAGTTCCAGCAGCCGATCAAACGTTTTGCTCAGGAAAATCTGCAAGTCCTCAGCGGCACAGAACGGGACATCCTTCGATGCGAAGTAGACTTGGTACGGGATAAGTTGCGCCTTCTTGCGTCCGATCAGGGCGATGCGCGTCGGGCTGCTGCCGCCTTTGATGTGTTCGGCGACGAGCTTGGTGGCGTGGTCGAGGGATTCATTGATGTCTTCGGTCTCGATCACCTGAATGTCGGCATCGGCCGTATGGTGGGCGCGGGTGTCCTTATCGACGCGGCGCTTGTTGTTCCGGATAAGCTTCTGGGACAATTTGACGATATTGGCGGGGGAGCGGTAGTTGACGCCAAGCGTGAAGGTCTGAAATTTGCCCGAAAAGAACTTGTGCGGCTCCAGGATGTACGCGGGGGTTGTGCCCCGCCATTCGAAAATGGCCTGATCGTCGTCGCCGACGAGGGTGACAGCCGCACGGTGTCGCTCCACGATGGCCTTGACGAGGTTCAGATCCAGCGGATTGATGTCCTGGAATTCATCAACGATGACGTGATCGTATTTCGCGATGCCTGTCAATGGCTTTTCAGATCCGTCGGCCTTTTGTCGCTCGTCAAGGTACGCGAAATATTTCTGGTCTTCGAAGGTGAACGTCGCGCTTTTGATCAGATGGTCAGTGGCCTCCAGCCAGAACTTGTAGAATCCGTCATAGACCCGCTTGAGCAGTTGCGTTTCGCTGCCGTCGTTCTTTCCCGGCTGTTTGAGGATCTCAACCTTGACCAGCTTGTGCCACATTTCTTCAAGTCGCCAATCGAGTTCCAGCCGTTTCAATGTTTCGATCTGCGCAGCAAAGTCGGCGAACTGGCGCATTTTCGTGTGATCGAATCCCAGCGACTTCAGCGAGTCCATCAAATCAAGGATGTCGTGGGTGGGCGCGAAGCGCTGCCCCTCGATGGCTTCCTTGACCGCTTTGTGCTTAGTCCAAACCGGCGCGAGCTGGTTCATCACGGCAAAGTGGCGCTCATCCTTTCGGGTGAGCAGGCGCGGGTTTTTTGCCTGAGATTTGATACGGCGGAAACCCCATGCGTTTAGCGTGGTAACTTCAACATGATCCCGGATGGGCGCAAACTCCACGCGCTCGGCCATGCGTGCCTTCAATTCATCGCGCGCCGCCACAGTGAAGGTCACGATCAGAAACCGAATCGCGCGGCTTGACGTTGCGGCATGCAACGCAAGGCAACGGTGCAGGATGGAGTGCGTTTTGCCGCAACCGGCAGGCGCGAGCAGGCGGATGTTTCCCGACGGGGCGCTGCAGAAGGCTTTCTGGGATGTATCAATCGAGTTCATCGCGAGGTCGCCTCTATTGGTTGAAGTGGTCGATGACAGAAGAGATCGGGATCTTGTGCACGTCTACGCGGCCCCTGCCGCCGGGACGGACCCGGGTGACTTGGTGGTACCTTTCAGGCGACCGACGTGGTCGCGGAGCATTTCAGCCTGGTTCTCCAAATCATCGCGGATTTTGGCCACGCGGTCCACGATCTTTTTGCCGCTGTTCTGGACGGTGTTTCCCCACGTGATCACCTCATTCAATGCCGCGGCATCGTCCGTAATT
>JBEHXD010000420.1:0-5160 GCA_048498875.1 Verrucomicrobiota bacterium | reverse complement strand
ACCAAATTCAACTGGGTTGTGGATTGCGTGGATCTCATGTCGAACAAGGCGCTGCTCATTGCCGCCTGTACCGAGCGCGATCAACCGGTGGTCACGGTCGGAGCCGCCGGCGGGCGGCGCGATGCGACGCGAATTCGCGTAAGTGACTTTGTCGATTCGCATGGCGACGAATTGCTGCGACAGGTGCGGAAGAAACTCCGGCGTGATTACGGTTTCGCGAAGGGAGAGGGAAATTATTATGGCATTCCCTGCATCTCCACCCAGGAGCAGCCCTTCTTCCCGCGGGCGGACGGCACCTGCTCGCTCGAGCCGGAGGAGGGATCCAACCTTCGCCTGGATTGTGCGACGGGATTCGGTACGGCGGTATTTATCACCGGCGCTTTTGGTTTCGCTGCAGCGGGAGAAGTGGTGCGGCGAATCGCCCTCGGAATTGGCCGCGAACGCGCATGAGTGGGGCGTTGTTTGAAGGTAGGGCGCGACCGCTGGGTGCGCCGTATCCGGTTCGCGGACGGCCCAGCGGTCCGTCCCTACCTCGGAATTTATTGCGCGCAGATGATGGGATTGAGATCGTCCTCATCGCGGCATAACGCCGCTCCTGCCAATCAGAGAAACAGCCGTACGAAATTCTTTTCCACTTGGGTTGCGAGTTCGTCGATGGAAACATCCCGCAACCGGGCCAAGGCTTCGTAGGCGACGAGAATGTTTGCGGGATTGTTCACCGCGGAACCGTCGGCAGCTGCGGGCAACGGGAAACGATTCATGGCTCCTGCGGGTGGCTTGGTGGGCGCGTCGGTTTCCACCAGCAAACGGTCCGCGGGAATGTGACGGAAGTTCTCCAGACGCGCCGCATGTTTCGGTTCGAGCAACTGGATGTTGAACGAATAATACGCTCCGAGAGGGTTGAAGTCGGGGAGCATTTCCGCCGGTCCCGCGTAACCGTGCAGCAGAAAACCGCGGCAGGGTCGGGCCGTCGACTGCAGGAGTTCGAGGAGCTTGCCCCAGGCTTGCACGCAATGGATCGACGCGGCGCGGTTGAGTTCGGCGGCCAGCGCAAGCTGCGCGGCAAACACCTCACTTTGTTCGTCGATTGATGCGACCCGAATCCCGGCGATGCGCGGATCGTCGGGACTGACGCCATCGATGATCCAGCGATCGAGGCCGACCTCGCCGACCCCGGCGTGGGGTTCGGCGAGCAGCTGGCTGCGCAGGGTGGCCAGCCAGTTGGGCGAGCGATTGCCGGAGTCCCACGGATGCACCCCGTAACTCGGAAGAATCCAATGATAGCTCGCGGCGAGGGCGGAAACGACGGGCCATTCTTCTTCATTAGTGCCATTGACGACAGCGGTTTTGAGGCCGATTTGCGCGAGATCGGCGATGATCGCCGCGCGGTGTGGCGTCAGTGGGTCGAAATGAAAATGCTGATGAGCGTCGTAGAGAGTGGGCACGAGCCAGGATTATGATCATGAATTTTCCGGGAGCAACTGGGTTAACAAAATCGTTTCGTTACGCGCGGCTTGTTTTCCCAGCGGATTGACCCGCGCCACCGGGCGGGGTGAAGCGTTGGCGGGTTTGGAAGCGGCTGCCGAAGGCGCGGGAACCACTTGCTTGGGCACGGGACGATAGGAGGCCAGCCACTCGGGGCCCGGACCCTGACCGCGAACTGCGGTATCCGGCCGGTGCGTGATGCCAGTGAGTTTTTCGATGACAGATTCCACGTGCGTCCAAAAATTGATCCGTTCCAGAACCGGGTTCACCAGGTTCGTAATCGGGCAGTAGTAGGTGTTCTTCGGGTCCGAATGGTGCAGTCCGTGGTGGCGCGGGGTCTGGAGAATATGCCAGTCCTGCAGCGCGGAGATCACCGGGCCGTTTTCCGCGCGGGTGCGGTGCGACCATTTGTGCACCTGGTTGGCGTTGATGCTGAGGGCGACGAACAGTACCAGCTGCCAGCAAAACAGGCCCAGCGGCCAGGCGAATAAAAGGGCGGCGGCGCCCACGAGAGTCAGATCCCAGGAACTTTGCCACCAACTCAACCGGGTGAAGTAACGCGGGAAGTGATGGTGCACGATGTTCGGGCGGATGAAAAGCGGACCGATAACCGGCGTTTCCTCGGTGAAGTAGGCGTCTTCGAGCCAGTGAATGACGCCAGCGAGAAAATCGGCGAGGGCCACGATGGCGACCACTTCGAGGGCGTTAACAAAAACAGAGGTGAGGAGATTCATGGAAGGAGTTTGGTTTTTGTCTGTCGGATACATCCCAAGAATAACTGAAATCCGCCGCAGCCGTGAGTTGATAAGCCTGATGGGGCCCATCGTTTTTGGTGATGGGCGGGAGTTATCTTGAAAACGACGTTGCGCGCGGGGCGTCCTCACTGCTTTTTCGGATTTGCATGAACGTGCACCACCTCGAGCTGTTCTACTACGTCGCCCGGCATGGCGGGATCAGCGCCGCGGTTCGCAAAATTCCCTACGGCATCCAGCAACCAGCGGTGAGCGGACAGATGGGCCGGCTCGAGCAGGACGTCGGCGTGAAACTCTTTGAGCGGAGCCCGTTTCGCCTGACGCTGGCGGGCGAACGGCTCTTCGCCCACGTGCAACCTTTTTTCGAGGGCCTCGACGAAGTTGCGGGTGAGATACGACGCGCCGCGCAACCGGAACTGCGCATTGGCGGGGCGGAAATCGTATTGCGCGACCACCTGCCGGTCGTGATGCGCCGGTTACGGACGGATTTTCCGAAGCTCCGTTTCAGCCTGCGCACGACCGGATTCCAGTCGGAGGTCGAGGCGTGGTTGAAGGCGGGTCATATCGATCTCGCATTCATGCCGCTTCCCGCCAAGGTGCCCGCCGGCTTGCAAATGGCGCGATTCACCACGCTACCGCTGGTGTTGCAGGTGCACCGGCGATCACCGTTCAAGTCTGCGGATGAGTTTTGGCGGCACAGGAAGATCACCGAGCCCTTGATTTGTTTGACTGAAAGCTCGGAGATGGTGCGCAGTTTTTTCCGTACCCTGAAAAAACGCGGCGTGAGCTGGCCGAATGTAATCGAAACGACTTCGCTTGACCTCGTTACGCGCTACGTGGTGAACGGTGACGGGATTGGGTTGAATGTACTGGCCGACCCCAAGGCAAAGAACCGCGAGGTGCGCATCTTGGCGTTGGATGGATTTGAGCCGGTGACGATGGGAGCCCTGTGGCGGGGCGAGGCAGGTCCACTGCGGCAGGCAGCGCTTGACGGGGTCCGTGCCTACGCGCAAGCCACCTGGCCGGAGCAGACGGTACATTAAAGGACAGTCTGGCCGCCGCCGCGGTCTGCCCAATGTGGCAGTCGTTGCTTTTCTACGGAAATTCCCACCTGAAATTACGGGTTTTTCCGGGGTGTCCGATCAAAACGGTGTCAAATGCCTATGTCGCTAGGGGAGAATACGGATAGCACAGACTGAATCACCGCTTTCGCACAAAACATGCGCTAAACTGTGAGGGAAAAATGCCGTTATTGAATGAAACCAGGAAGGAACTTCGTCCATGACGGACCATAAAATCATAGATCTCCCAGAAATTAGACTGCCTCGCGACCTCGCCTGGCGCGTGAAATTTATCCAGGCAGTCGAGGAGCACATGCGCCACCTCGGGGTGGAGGGCCACTTTCAACCGCCACGTTTCTTCGGTTACTATTTTTGCGGCAGCCATCCGGTGGTGCTCGCGCGCCATTGGAAGGTGACTTTGGATGCTTCGCCCCTGTTGTGCCGGATGCGCCATATCCTGGCGGGAATCACGGATGACAAGTTCAGCATCGTCGCCAAATCCGAGCAAAGCCTGCCCGATTATCTTTTGGTTCACGATCGCCACGACGGCGCCTGCTGGCTCTGGAGCTTTGCCGAAGGGCAGCGTTTTGTGGAAGCTCACGAACCCGTCACCGCGCAAAACCACAGCCTCGATGCTGCGGTCGAAGGTGAGGAAGATTCCGGTCGCCGTTTGATGGGACCGTAAGCGGGACGCGGCAAATTTGCCCCGGTCTGCTTTCAGCCGGGTGGCGCGCAAGCGCGCCACCTACAATGTACCGTAGGTTGCGAGCTTGCTCGCAACAATCCGCGCACGACCGGCTCGATTCAATTGATGAACATCGCCTCGTTCGTCTGAAAAAGCGCGTGGGCGAGTTTGGTCCACGTGTCCTCCGGACCGCCGTTGGCAATGTTGCTGCCGACGGGCCGCTGATCCGTGGCATATTTTCCCTTGGGATTCATGGCCTGGCGCGCCCTTCGTGCTTCCTGATTCTTTTCCCTCTGCGTTTTGGCGGCGGGGTTCTCAGGCACCTCCAGGGCTTTCCCGGCCGGATTCGCGCGCACATAGCGGACCGCGAGGGTTACTTCCTGCTCGGTGGGCGGACGTTGGAAAATCGCCATATAGAGCGACGTCACCCGCGCTTCATCGCGATCCAAGCTGGCGAATTCCGGCCGGTGTGTGAGCTTGCGGGCCGTTTCGACCACGAGCGGACTGTTCATCAGAAACAATGCCTGTTGCGGCACCGTGGTATCGTAGCGTTTGCCGGAGGGCGTGTCGGGGTTGGGAAAATCAAACTGCGTGAGCAATTCCGGCGGATTGCGGCGATCAATGTAAGTGTAGAGCGACCGGCGCGTGCCAAAGGAATCGCTCGAAGGAGGAATGGATTTTCCCCCGACCGTCGGATCGAGCGTACCGGCGATCGCGAGGAGCGAATCATAGACTTCCTCGAAATCGAGCCGGTGCAGATTGGCCCGCCAGAGCAGTTTGTTGTCAGGATCGAGCGCCACGGCAGTCGGATTGGGCGACGCGTTCTCGCGGTAGGTGTTACTGAGCACGATGGTGCGTTGCAGTTGTTTAATCGACCAGCCGGACTCGACGAAACTGGCGGCGAGCCAGTCGAGCAGCTCGGGATGATTGGGTGGCGACGACATGTTGCCGAGGTCGTCGGGCGTAGTCACAAAACCGACGCCAAAGTGCTGCTGCCACAACCGGTTTACGATCACGCGGGCGGTGAGCGGATTTTTCGGATCAGCGATGGCCTTCGCGAGGTCGATGCGACCCGAGCCATGATTCCATTCCGGACGATGCTTGGGGTCGGTGGAGAGAACTTCGAGAAAACGCCGGGGCACGACGTCGCCCTTGTTCTGTGGCTCGACGCGGACCA
>JBEHXD010000419.1:0-5162 GCA_048498875.1 Verrucomicrobiota bacterium | reverse complement strand
CATTTGATCTGGGATTTTAGTTTTCGGTTTTCCGATCCTGCACCACCGGCACCTTGCCGGCAGTACGGATTGAAAGTGGTTGGGGATTGGGCAGGCCAGCGGGCTGGCGTTGAATAAGAGTGGTAAGCACGAAGCTTATTCCCGAAATACGATCAAGGTGGGGCTGGGGATGCAGAAGATTGCAAAATCCGCGGGTAAATGACCAGACATTTGGCGCTTTCTAGGGTTCCTTCCCGTAATCGTCCGGTGGTAGTTGCGCGACAGCCAAAGGAAATCCGCCACTCGTTGCGTCCCAGTTCCGGGACAAGCCGCATTGGAGACTCTTTATCGGCAATGAATCTCAACAACGCGTGCGTATTTCAAAGCGGTGGCATCAAATGCATCAGGTTTACCACTACGCCACTATCCGCACGATCCTCATCAAAGACCCGGAGAAAACAAGGCCGGCAAACAGCTCAATACTTCATCTAGGCAGATAATCCTCGCGGACCGGCGAAAAAACTTCGATCGCAACCGAGTCCTCATGAATATCCGCCTGGTGTTCCACTCCTCCCGGAATGCACCAGCAGTCACCGGGTTTGACCTCGAAACTTTTGTCGCCAATCGTCAACCGAAGCGCACCGCTGATCAGATAGCCGGTCTGCTCGTGCGGGTGCGAATGTCGCGGCAATCGTGCTCCTTTCGTCAGGCGGAATTCTGTAAACAGCGTCTTCGCGCCATGCGTGAGTGTCTTGCGCTGGATACCGGGCAACATGTCCTTGAAGCCGGAGGGCGAATGAGAGGTAAACATAGGGGTAAGGCGGTTAATCGTTTCCCAAACTGATCCGATTCCTCGCCAACCAACCTATCGCCCCATCCCGCATTTGCAAAACAGATTCCTGCGCTGGTCAGCGGCTTTATTTTCGTTTTTTTGTCCAGTAAGTCAGCCCTTCCTCAAAACAGGTCGCAGGGAGGTCTTCCAGTTTCGTCCGGATAAACGAGTCCGCATCCCGCACCCCTTGATTATAAGCATAGGGCGCAATTTCCTTTTGGAAGTAATCGAGCAGAAACCCGGCACGCAGGTCGCTCAGTTCCACCTCCAGTTCCTCCCGGCAGAATTTTCGCAGAGACGGAATGATTTCCTCGGTTTCCTGTTTGGTCAATTGCAGCGGCATGGGTTTGGGAGATTAAAGATCTTAGCGGTCAAACTTGGTGAATCGTCCGTCTTTGTAAACAAACAGGTCCGAAGTGATCCGGTAGGAGTTTGCCTCGACGGATTTGCGGACCAACTCCCGCATCTTGGTGAGCGCCGGCTCGTCGTCCGATCCGGTGACCAGGAATAAATCCCGCGACGGAATCGCAATCACGCAGTCCCCCTTGACCGATAATTTTCCCCCGCTCCACAGATCGTCCAACAGCAATAAACTGGCCTCATAATCACCTCCCGCGGTGAGCATGTACAATCCATTGGACCCGTGCACCTCCACCTTGGGCAGGATGGTTCTCAAGTTGCTGATCCCGCGCGGACGGAGCTGATCGCGGGGAATGCCACACTCCAGCAGGGATTTCGGGTCGAGGTAACGAATGTTTTTCGGACTGTCCTCCGCGTAGAAAATCGCCAGCTCCCCGTTGAGGGGCTCCGAGAGGCTTTCCATGGCTTTTCCCCTGGATCCCCTCGTGGAAGCGTTGACCTCCGCCAGCCAGCCCGCGTCCTTGATCACGGGCACGATTCGCGCCGGATCGATCTTCGCCTTGAACGGCTCCAGCTCAACCGCGGAAGAAACATAGCGGGCAATCGTCGCGGTTTTTTGCGCGGGAGCCCGGCAGTATTCTGCATAACAATTATCCAGGAAAACCGTCTGCTCGTTTCCTTCTGAATCAGCTGTCCGCAAGGTGAGTTCTTCGACCTGACTGATTTTTGCGTTCGGGCGGGCTTGCTTGAATGCAGCCACACACTCGTTCGTGAACTCCTGCTTGGAAATGACGCCATTTCGGGCGCATCCCACGAGAACGATGCAGAAAATCAAAGCCAGGACATATCGCTTCATCATCGAAAAATGGTTATCGCCCGATCAGGAACTGCGTGCAACGAATTGCCTCAAATGATCCGGTCCACCAGCGACTCACCGGCGCGAAATCGCCGCAGGTTTTCCAGCAGATGCGCGACCAGCTTCACGTCCTGGTCGACCGTGCCACCAGCAATGTGGCAGGTGATCAAACAATTCGGCACATCCCACAACGGATGATCCGGCGGTAGCGGCTCGGGCTCCATCACGTCGAGATAAGCGCCCGCAATCTGCCCTTTCTCCAGCGCGTCGATCAACGCCGGTTGATCGACCGTGGTGCCACGACCGACATTATAAAAGCGCGCCCCGCGCTTCATCTGTTTGAAGCGTTCGGCATTCATGAACCCGCGTGTCGAAGGTGCATCGGGCAGGAGGTTTACCACCTGGTCGGCCGCGGAGAAGGCACCGGCCAGCCCCGCATCAGTGACGGTTTCCACCCCTTCATCGCCCCGCGGCGAACGTCGGTAGGCGATCACGCGTCCGCCAAACGGACGCAGCAATTCCGCCAGGCGCCGTCCGATCGCGCCAAAGCCCAGCAAAAGAACGGTCTGCCCCGTCAGCGCCGCATTGGTAAAACGATCCTCCTGGTAACGCCACTCGCGCACCCCGTCCTGATTGCGTAGCTGCGCGGGCAAATTCCTTGCCAGCGCCAGCATCTGCGCGAGCACGTGTTCGGCACAGGGATTCGCAAACACCGCTGACGCATTCGTCACCCGCGTGTTGCGCGCGGTCATCGCCGCCCGAAAATCTTCCCGATCATAGCGGGTGTAACCTGCCGTGGAAAGTGCGACCCATTTCAAACGGGGACTGCGCATCACATCATCCGGACTGGGCTGGCCATACGCGATGTCCGCGTCCGCCAGCGCCGGGTCCGACTCGCCCGCCGCCAGCACCGACCTGGAGGAAACCGCCGACTGAATCAGCCGGCAGTCGGCTTTTGCCAGTTCCGCCACCAACAAGGCCCGGGCCGCCGGCAGCAATTCATGATTGGTCCAGATCGTGACGCTCATGGCACCATCACGCCGGGCGCCGGGTTGGCGTGCAAGCCTAACCCAGCCGCAAGTCTTGCCAATCTCCCCGCCGTCCGACAAAAGAACCCCGCCGGGCCTCCCCCACACATCTATGGAAGCATTGCTGGTTTTGTTGGGCATCTACCTTTTCGCCGTACTCCTCGTCCTGCCGATCTGGACGCTCATAAAAATCGGCAGCCTGCGCGATGCCAACGATTCCCTGCAACGCCAGCTTGCCCAGCTCCGGGACGAACTCGCGCTCCTGCGCGAAAAGCAGAAGCAACCCGCTGCGCCAACCCCACCGCCGCCCGCGGCTCAAACCGTGCTGGTGGCCGATGCGTTTGCCAAGCCGCCGGATGACCTGACCGCGGTTCCTTTTCGGACGATCACGCGACCCACCGCTTCCACGCCGCCACAATCGATCCCGGCCGCACTCACGCCCGCTCCCGTTCCTGCGTCGCCGCCTCCCGCGGCGGCGGAACCTCCCGCGCTGCCGCCGGTAATTTCTCCGCCACCACCTCCGCCGCCGCGAGCAGCCGTCCCCGCAACGCCCGCTCCCGCCAAGGCAAAACCGGCGGTCAACTGGGAGCAGTTCATGGGCGCCAAGCTCTTCGCGTGGATCGGGGGCTTTGCGCTGCTGCTGGGCGTCGCGTTCTTCATCAAGCTGTCTTTCGACAACGGTTTGATTCCTCCCCAACTGCAGGTCGCCCTCGGTTTTCTGATCGGAGCCGGCCTGATGGTGGGCGGAATTTTTCTTACGCGCAAAGGCTACACCACTCCCGCGCAAACGCTGGTCGCCGTCGGCGTGGTGTCGCTTTACGTCGTCACTTTCGCCTGCAACTCGATCTATCATTTCGCGTTCTTCGGGCCGCTGCCGACTTTCCTGTTGATGACGCTCATCACGGCGACGGCGTTTGTCCTCGCCGTGAGCCTCGAGGCCCAGGTCGTCGCAATCCTCGGCATTCTCGGCGGATTTCTCACGCCCATCCTCATCAATACCGGTCACGACAATCCCGCCGGACTCTTCGGCTACCTCGCGTTGCTGGACATCGGGCTCATCGCGGTCGCATTGAACCGGCGGTGGTTTTATCTCGTCGGCCTCGGCGCCGCGGGAACCGTGCTGATGATGATCGGTTGGGCCGGTAAATTCTACGCGCCCGAAAAAACCACAACCGCCATGATCGTTTGCCTCGGTTATTGCGCGTTGTTTTTCGGCGCAAGTGAGATCGCCCGCCGCCGCAACCGCCAGGCATCGCTGCTCTCCTGGTGCGCGATCCTGCTGCCCGTGGTCGCCTACGGCTTTGCGTTGTTCTTCCTCGATTACCCGACCGTTGCCGCGCATGCCGGCCGGTACATCGGTTTTGTTTTGCTGGCGGACGGCTTCCTGCTCGCGCTGGCGTGGTGCGACAAAAATTTCCCGCGAGTGCACCTGCTCGCCGGTTTTGGCGCGTTCACGTTGTTATCACTTTGGACCGCAGGTCACCTCACCAACGAACTTCTGCCCTGGGCCCTCGGCGCCTATTTGCTTTTCGCCGCGCTCCACACGGTTTTTCCCGTGGCGCTGCAGCGTCACCGACCTGCCGCCACCTCAACCTGGTGGAGTCAGCTATTTCCCCCGCTCACCTTACTTCTGCTACTTTTCCCGATCTATCGTCTTGACGAAGTGCCGTTCCTGATCTGGCCCGCGATCCTGCTCATCGATCTTCTCGCGGTCGGTCTGGCCGTCGTCAGCGCCTCGCTCACCGCGGTCGCCGCGGTGCTCGTGTTGACTCTGCTCGCCACGGGATTGTGTGTGTTCAAGGTGCCGGCGACCCTCGTGTTTG
The DNA here is from genome assembly GCA_048498875.1 of Verrucomicrobiota bacterium. Classification (GTDB taxonomy): domain Bacteria; phylum Verrucomicrobiota; class Verrucomicrobiia; order Opitutales; family Opitutaceae; genus Lacunisphaera. Next base: position 284 of record JBEHXD010000419.1, on the reverse strand, counting down.
CGCCCTCGCTGCTCCTGGTCATCGGCGCGTTTGCCGTGTTTTTCTTTGCCGCGGGCATTTGGGTCGTACGGAAGCTGGGACCGAAACTCGCCGAGGGCGACCAGCAGCTTTCCGGTTTGTTGGGCTCGTCGCGCACGCAAATTCCCGCCTTCGCCTCGTTGCTGCCGTTTCTCCTGCTCATCATGGTGTGCGCGCGTCTCACGGTGCCGGATCCGTCCGCGGTGTTCGGACTCGGGTTGCTGCTCGTGATTCTCACTCTCGGACTCGCCCGCGTGGTCGTCATC
>JBEHXD010000418.1:0-5169 GCA_048498875.1 Verrucomicrobiota bacterium | reverse complement strand
CATTCAGGCGATGGATTCGCAGATCGGCGGGGCCCGATCGGCTCATTCCGTGAGATGTATTTTTTGGATAACGAACGAAGCGAGCCTCGATTCCCTGCACTTCATGACCGCCTCAAGCGCCCGCGCCGCCTGCATGCGGGTCAGGCGCATGCGATTCTGCATCAGGGACGGCATGGAGGATTTGAGACTCTCCAAGTGCGGCAGATAATCTTCGCGCAGCGTGATCAGCACGCGGTAGTCGGCGCGCGTGAAATCGAACGCCTCCACTTCCGCGGCCGATTCCTCCATCCGCGCTTCAAGCTTGGCCGGCGGCCGGTTTTCCACGAGATCAGCCAGCTCCGCAATAAAGGCGCTGGCCCGGCGGCGGGTCTCGGGATCGGCCGCGCCACCCAGGGTAAACAGCTCTTCAAACTGATCGAAAACCAGGACCGGCACCACGATCTTTCCGTCCGCGTCCTTCAGATGGTCATCGCGATGATGAAAAAATTCCCAGAGGGTTTCGCCCGCCACTGCGCTGCTCGCTTTCGTCCAAGTGCCGGCCGAAGCCGTGATCTGAAACACCAGTGACTTGATCTGTTCGGTGGGCGCCGGAGCCGACGCCGAGTGATCAAGCCGCACGTAGACCGGACAGAAATTTTCCGCACGCAAACGCGGGAACAGACCCGCCTGCAACAGGGAGGATTTACCGAGACCGGATTGTCCAAACAGGACGGTGAGGGCCTTGCGCTCCACGCGCCGCAGAAGTTCGCGCACCTCCTCGTCGCGGCCAAAAAAGAACGCCGTCTGCTCTTCAGTGAACGTGGAAAGACCAGGCCACGGATTTTGCTGATCGACTGACTGGATGTTGGGGGTCGTCACAAACGAATCATTCACTGTGGCCCAACAACTGGCGGAGACGCCGCGCGAATTCCGGCGTTGGTTCACCGCCGGGCAACCGGGTCCAATGGTTCTTCAGAAATTTTTCCGGCACCACGGCGCCGGCTTCCGGGGTATCGTCAATGCACACCGGCAGGATGAAAGTGGCGCCCTCAGCCATCGCAAAGGTGCGGTCCACGCCCTGCGACCATTCGCGCCGGAACCAACCTTCCACGCGGCGCTGGGTGGTGGCCGATATGATCGGAATAAAAAAGGAACACCGGTGAATGTTATTCCTGATTTTGCGCTCAAAATCATCGCCCCCGACCAGTTGATCCATGTCGAACCATGTCGTGAGCCCGGCGGAATCCAGTCCGGCTTTGAGTCGCTGGACGGCCAGCAAATCCTCCCGCGCATAACTGATAAAAATAGCCTGGTCCGGCATTTCCCGGTGAGGCGGCATGAATCGAACCGGACTGGTCCCGGAGCCAAAGGGCACCGCGGTCACCCGTCTGCGTCCCATCCAACGGCGGTGGAGTTCGGTGATAAACAATTCGGGTCCCTCCGCAAAGAGCCGCGTACGACTGCTGACCTGCTGCAAAAAATAAACGAGCCGGGGTTCGCTCAGGATATGGCTGTCGGCAAACACTTCCCCCACGTCGCGCGGATCGGACAAGCGGCGGCGCTTGGCCAGGCGCAGGAAAAGACGGGTGAGCCAGTCGGAAAAGCCGCCTCCGAGGAGCAGCAGATGACTGTGCTCCAGTTCGGCAAAAAGTTTCTCCGGGCAGTAATGCTCACTTTGGAGCGCACAAACAAACTCCAGGGTATCCTCATCCGAAATCACATATGTCGGGGAAGCTGAGAGACGGCCCATCAGATGGTAAACCACCGGCCGCACGAACTGGGAGCGCTCGGAAGGGATGTCCACCACCTTGTTGGGCGCATAAGCCAATACCTCCGTGCTCCGCTGGCCGCCAAACCGCACGGCATTCATCGCTTCCTCCAGCAGGGAATCAAAGCTGGTGGTCACGTAGAGATCGAAATCCGCGATCTCCGCCAGCTTCAACAACGCCGGCGGTGGGGCAAAGGAGACTTCGCGGAGAATGGTGCGAATCCGGGTGTAGGCATCCTCGCGCCGGCCACGGTGACTGAGAAACTGGACCACCACGTCATTCAAGGTCGGCGACGGAGGAAGCGACGCGGCCGTGATGCCCAGTTTGGCGGCGAGCCGGCCGGCCAGCCAATCATACAGATTTTTCGGCCCTTCCTCGGTTTGTACGGTCAGGAGTTCGGGTCCGATGACCGGGATGACTTTTTTCTCTTCGATGAAATTAAGCAAATCCTCCCATGAATCGTCATCGAACGGAAGCGCGGCGGACGCGGGCGTGGGGAGTCCAGAATTCATCGGTGGGAGGGATTGATCGCAGCCCTATCCCGCAAGGGAAAAGCCGGACGAGGTGGAAACCCCGGTTCTTGCGATGCCATAGTAGCAAACGGCATACCGACGCAACTGTTTCCAAAAGACATTTGTGAAAGCATGAGACTCTGAAACCACCCGGGCATCAGCGCAAGGTTGACGTCCCGCTGATGGTTTGCGTTTCCGCAGACTAAAACTCGTAACATTTCCATCGGACTAGGTCAAAACGGTGGGGTGATACATGGCATTCCGAGCTTCGTCCTTGCCACGATAAACGCTCGCTGACAGCCGTTGCAATCCTCACTTAAGGCCGAATGACCTCCCGTGCCGCCATTCCCGGTCAGTTACCTTCGTTTCACGTCGTGGGATTTTCCGGGCACCGGCAATTGACCAATGGATCAGGAGTGACCAAGGCGATCCGGGAGGCGTTGGAATCGTTTCGTCGGAAAGTTCCCGGAGAATGGATCGCGCTTTCGTCTGTGGCGGCAGGCGCAGACCAGCTGTTCGTTCGATCAGCGCTGGAGTTGGGCCTGCGCTGGAACGCTTCGCTCCCGCTGCCTTTGGCGGATTTTGAGCAGGACTTCATGCCGGAAGAGTGGTCCGAAGTTAAGGCGCTGATCGCCCTGGCCGAACAGGTGCAAATCGTCGCGGTGAACGGCTCGCGTGACGATTGCTACCTTGCCGGTGGTTTGGACGTCGTGAATCGATGCGATGTCCTGCTGGTCGTCTGGGACGGCAAACCGGCGCGCGGCAAAGGAGGAACTGCCGACGTCGTCGCCCATGCGCGCACGGTGGGCCGCCCGGTGGTGATCATCGATTCGGAAACCCTCGCGGTTTCCCGCGAGCGGTTCGACGGGATTCGCTCTGTCAGAATCTGAATTTGATGTAGCCTTCCATGCGGAAAGGTTGCTCCGCAAAAACCAGGCTGCTGCCGGAAAAGGCGTCACCATTGTGGTACCAGTTGCGCTGGTTGGTCACGTTCAGAAAATCGAGATTAACCGTCCAGCGTTTCGCTTCGTAGAACAGCGAGCCGTTCAACACGTACTGGCCGGGAATGTGCCATTGATTATCCAGGTTGCCGATCTGGCGGCTGGAGTATTGCGCATTGCTGCCCACACCGAAGCCGTTTTCGAAACGATACCGGACACTCGCGTTGAAAATCATTTTGGAAAAACCCAGCAGCGGCCAGTCGCCCTCCGGAACCTGGTTGTCGTAGGGATTGTAGGTACCCGTCGAGGTGCCTTTGCCGCCTGGACCCTGGCCAACGAGGTACGCATCGTAGATCGAGCGTCCACCCATTTGGAAGGGGCTCGAGTCGAGGTAATGACCGGCCTGAAACGTCGCGTTAAACGTGGCGTTTAAGCGGCCGTTGGGTTGATAAACCGCCTCAAGTTCCAAACCGCGGACGACAATATTGCTTTTGTCGCCGCCGAGCGAAACGCGCGAGCGCTTCTGATCGAAGAGCGTCGCGCCCAGGAACAGCTTGTTTTCCGCAAGGCTGTACTTCGTGCCGATCTCGGCCAGTTCGCTGAGATTGCGGAAGTCATCGCGATTGATCAGCCCATCGGGCGTGTTGAGGATCACACCGCCGCCCGTAACATTACCATTGGCGGAGCGGATGCGCTGGTAGGTGGCGTAATAGGAACTCTTGGTCGTCGGCCTCCAGATCAGATTAACATTGTTCGAAAATGCGCTGACGGTTGCGGCGTCGTGGAATGGCGTTCCCGTTTCCACTTCATAGGGATCGCGCGCCTTCGCCGAGAACCAGTCCTCGCGCAGCCCCACCAACAGACTGACCTGTTGGGTGAGCGCGGTTTCGTGCTGCCAGAAGAGAGCGGGATTCCACAGCGTGGACTTCACGGTCTCGGGCGATCCGTAGGAATTGGGAAAGAAAAGATGTCCGCCGGGCCCGGGAAATCCGGGAAAGTAGGAATTGGGATATTGCGTGGCCTGGTCGAAAGTGCGCGTCGGGTCCGTGATGTCGAAATTGTAGAGGTATTCGTTGAAATAATTCGTGTACGATTGCCGGTCCTCATAGCGGACCGTCGCGCCGCCGATGCTTTTTTGCGCGAGACCGAACCAGTGGAATTTCCAATTCAGCTCGGTTCGATTTTCCAACGTCGTTTGCTTCACGTATTCGGCATATTCCGACTGGTTGTAGCGATGCCGGTCGATGTGCTCGGCCAGCGTGCGATTGATCAGCGTGAGCACCGGCGAAAGTTCGATCGTCGAGATCAGCTGGATGTGGGCAATGTTGGCGTTGGAATAATCGCCGGTGGAGAACAGCGATGCTTCCCAAGGCAACGTGACTTTGCCGGTGACATTGATCGGGCCCGGACCCGACGGCAGATCCGCGGAAATTCCGGTGTAATAAATGGCATGATCGATCAACTCCTGACTCGGCCGGTTTACACCGAGAATTTCGGGCCAGTTCTGCCACTCCCATTGCGCATTCAGGGCAAAGGTACGCTGGGAATCGGGCTTCCATGTCAGCGCAAAGAAAAGATCCTCACGATCGTCCTTCACCCCATTTTTTCGGTAGAAGGTGTCCCCGCCTTTGCCTTCATAGCTGACACGCCAGGCAAGTTTGTCGGAGACCGGCGCCGTCGTGTCGATTTGCACCGATGCATTTAAATAGGAAACACTGCCCGGCGCCCAAGTGCCGAGGCGCGTGGTCACCACGGTTTCCGGTCCGGAAAATTTCGGTTCCTTCGTCACGTAGTTCACGTACCCGCCCGTGAAAAATCCGGCTCCGAAAACTGCCGAGCCGGGTCCGCGGACAATATCGATGGCCTCGACCCCGTTCCAACTCGGCAGGAACCCGTACAGGTTATAGCTGCGCCGCTGTCCATTGAGATAAGTCTCAGCCGTGTCGCCCCGCAAATTCGGCGTGGTGG
>JBEHXD010000417.1:0-5173 GCA_048498875.1 Verrucomicrobiota bacterium | reverse complement strand
CTCTCCGCACCGAATCCGGCCATCTCATGGCTGCAGCAATCACCACCGAATCTGGAAAATTCACCACCCGCACCTTCTACGCCAACGTGCGGCGTCCGCAGATCCAGCCGCCGCCCGCGAAAAACGCCCCGGGTGGGACGGAAGTACATATGTTTCTCGCCGGCGAAGCCGAGGCCCGGTGCTGGGATGAAAAACTCACGATTGAGTTCAACGGCAGTCGTCCGTGTCTGGATGCGATGGAAATCGTGAAGGACGATTCCGTGCCGACTTTATTTGTCGCCGGCGATTCCACCGTCGGGGATCCCCGCCACGGTCCTGGCGGAAACTGGCCCACGCAACTTTGCCAGTTCTTCAAACCGGAAATTGCCGTCTGCAACAGCGCGGAGGGTGGCGAAACCAGCAAGAGCTTCATCACCGGCCAGCGCCTCGACAAGGTGCTCAGCCAGATGAAACCGGGCGACTTTTTCCTGATCCAGTTTGGCCACAATGACTCGAAACCCCAATGGCCGCAGAGCTTCACGGATCCGGCCACCAGCTTTAAGGCCTATCTGCAGGTGTACATTGAGGAAACCCGCCGACGTGGGGCCACGCTGGTCTTGGTGACTCCGATGGAACGCCGCGCCAATGGCGACACGGTCGGCCCTTGGGCGCGGGCCATGCGTGAGGTGGCCGCAAAGGAACATGTGCCGGTGATCGATCAATGGACCGTGAGCAAACAGCTTTGGACTGCGCTCGGTGCAAACGTGGGATCCGCCTTCGCGGACCAGACGCACCTCAGCGGCTACGGCGGCTATCTGCTTTCCAAACTGATGATCGCGGGAATCCGCAAAAACGTCCCGGAATTGGCAAAATTTGTGATGGACGACTTCCAGGAAATGGATTCCGCGCATCCCGAGCCGCCGCCCTCGTATCTTCAGCAATCACCGGGACCAGGAATCGCCCGTCATCCGGCCACTCAGTCCGCGCCCCCGCCCGCAACTCCCGGCAAGAGTTAAGGCCGCCATCGAACTACCATTTCCGCCGCGGAGAAAGGCAGCGAAAGGTGCTGCATTGCCGGATGCCCACCGCCACCAGGGCGCGGCCGCTGAAGCCGGGTTCACTGCAAATTTTTTCGGCCGTCCGGTGAGCCAGCTCTGCTTCGCCGTGTTTGAACTCGACCAGACGCAGGCCGGTTTCGCTTTCCACAATCACCAGATGAGGAAGGTTTCTTAAGGCGGAAACGGGCGCGTCGCTCATAAAGCACGGGCGAATCAAACGACCGGCTCCCACCCCGGCGCATAATCCCGGCGCCAGAGTTTCATCGCTTCCTGGTCGTCGAGAATGTGCCCGCTCGCGGGATCACACTGCAACTCCCGACGGACCCGGAGGGCGATATTGCCCAGGTGAAGCAGCGTCACGCTCGTATTCGCATGATCGATCCGGGCGTTCAGGCCGGCATCCTCGCGGATCGCATCGGCGAAATTTTTGAAATGCACCACGTCGGAGGATACGGGCGTGCTGCTGCGCGGGTTGGTGGAATCGACGACCTGGACATCCTTGACCTCGCGCACGACTTTTCCTTTCGGGTCGTAGATCACATAGGCAGTGCCATCGAGCAACGCCGAGCCCTCGGTGCCATAAATCATGGCGCCGCGGGCACGACCTTCCGCCGGAAAGGCGTTACAGCTTCGGCCCTCCCACGAGATGCTTTTGCCACCGGGAAATTCCCACGCCATGGTCTGTGTGTCGGGGGTTTCCCAGTCATCCTTGAAGTGGTACCGGCCGCCGAGCGCGGTCACCCGCAACGGGTGATCCACGCCCAGCGCCCAGCGGCAGACGTCAACTTCGTGTGTCCCGTTGTTGAGTGCCTCCCCTGTACCCCAATGCCAAAACCAGTGCCAGTTGTAGTGAATGAGATTGCTCGCGAAAGGCCGGCGCGGGGCGGGTCCCTGCCACAAATCGTAATCGAGCCACTCCGGAACTGGCGCCGGCTTCACCGGCCCCAGCGCCGCGCGGTTGTTCGCATACCAGGCGCGGGCGAAATAGGCCCGACCGATCTCGCCTCCGTGAATCGACCGGATCGCCTCCTGCATCGCCGGAAAGGACCGGCGTTGATTGCCCATCTGGACGCGACGGTCGTATTTGCGGGCGGCAGCGACCAGCAGTTCGCCTTCGTGCGGATTGTGGCTGCAGGGTTTCTCGACGTAAACATGCTTGCCCGCCGCGAGCGCGAGGATTGACATCGGCGCGTGCCAGTGATCGGGCGTGGCAATCGAAATCGCGTCGATGGAGGCGTCGTCCAGCGCCCGGCGAAAATCCCGGATGCCGTCCGGCACGGACTTCTGCCACTTTGCCGTTTCAGCCAGTCCCTTGGCGATGGCCCGTTCGTCCACATCGCAAATCGCCGCGATCTCCACATTCTTCACTCCGCCCAGACACTCGATGTGAGTGAGCCCGCGACTGTTCGTGCCCACCACCGCGACCCGCAGCCGGTCGTTTGCGCCCCGAATTGGCGCCGCGGCGCGGGCCACCGAGGGAAATTGTCCCGCCAGTCCCATAGCCAGACCAGCGGTTGTCCGGGCAATAAATTGCCGGCGATTCATCGAAAAGGGTTCGCGCATAAGAAGGAAAAGCCAGCCCCGCCCCAGGTCGCTCAGGGCGAAACCAGGAGAACGCGGATCTTGATATTACGAAAGGACGCCGTGTCTCCATGATCCTGCAGCAACAGGTGGCCCTCGTGCAGCTCACCGAATCCCGGCCAGATTTTGTATTTGCTGCCCTGGACATCAGCCCGGAATTGTGGGGTGAAACGGGTGTATTCGAGCACTTTTTCGCCATTGAGCCAGTGCTCCACGTGATCGCCCCGCGAAACGATCCGCGCGGTGTTCCACTCGCCAATCGCGTGGGGCTTCTTGCTCGAGGCGGCGGGATAGAGATCGTACAACGAAGCGAGCGTGCGGTCACCGTTCTTGCCCAGCTTCGCATCGGGATGCCGCTCGTCATCGAGAATCTGATACTCGAGGCCAATCGATGAGCCTTCGCCGCGGTTGAGGCTTGGATCGACAAAATACTTTATCCCGCTGTTTGCGCCCGGAGTGATTTTGAAATCCACGGTGAGCTCGAAATTGGAGAATTTTTCCACCGTGATGATATCGCCGCCCTGCCCGCCTTCGTGACCATCCGATTTCAAGACGGACAAGACCCCGTCCTTGATCTGCCAGCCTCGCGCGGGAAACGAATCACTGCGTGCGCTCCGCCAACCGCTGGTGGTCCGGCCGTCCCAAAGCAGCCGCCAGCCCGCCTTGATTTCCTCCGCAGTGAGCGTGTTTGGCACCGGCTCGGCGGCACGGGCGGTCGTGGCGGCAAACTGAATGACGAATAGTAATACGAGGAATCGGGACGTCATGGGGAAACGATCTGATGGGTTTAAAAACAGGGGGAGGAACAATTCGTGGTCCTCCCCCGGTAGCGAATTTTCAGAATTTGATCGAGTTGGTAATCGTCCAAGACGGACCTTCCACAATGCGGTAAGCGGCATAGGTACCGTCGGGTTGAACCGTCACCGGCACGAGTTCGTCCTTCCCGAGCGCGTTGCGGACGTTGAGCTGGATTTCCCAGGCAAGCTTCGCCGAGATTTTCCGGCCGTACCCGGCCATGAGATCAAACGCGTTGGTCGCCTTGCCGTAGATCGGCTGGTTGATGTCGGGAACCTCCACCTGTTTGCCCGCGATGGTAAGATAGGTCCAGCGGTAGCCCAAGGCAGCCTTCTCCGTGTAGCGGTAGGAACCGCCCACCTTGAGGCCCTTGAGGAAACCTTTGTCGAAGGTATAGGCCGTCGTCAGGTTGAAGCGCCACTTCGCGAGTTCCTGGACGTTGGCGCCATTCGTATATTTCTGGAAGGCGTAGTTATATCCCACGTTGTTGTTCCAATCGGCCCGGATCGTATTGGCCGGTTGGGCGGTGGTGAGATTGTTCGTGAAGAGGAGCATGTCGCCCACCGGACCGTTCCAGAACGCGTCGCGCACTTCCAACCAGGCGGCCAGGTCGCCAACATTGTTGGTCGTCGAGGCCTCGGTCTTGCTCGCGTTGGCCGAGATGTTCCAGTTGCGAACCGGCGAGTAGGTCAACTCGAACTCGATCCCCTTGGACAGCGTATCGCGCGTGGCGGTGTAACCGGAGGGTTTTTGGCCGTAGGGCGAAACGAAAAGATTGCCGAGGTTGGGCCCGCTCACCAGCCACGTTTCCGCCGGCGGATTCGGAATGCCGGCAGCGACGAAAAGCTGCGTCGGAACCGATTTGAAATAATTGTCGACGTCCTGCTGCTGCCGGGCGTGCGATGTCGCGGTGATGGTGTTCACTCCGTTGACGACCTCATAGTAGTTGTACGAAAGATCGGTCGCCTTTGTCGGATCGGTCAGACCGGCCTTGAGCTGATTGGCTTTCTGCCAGCCGCGTGCTTCGTCGTCGAACAGCCAGCCCTGGGCGGCGCCCCAGTTGAAGGAGGATCCAATCACCGAGGTCTTGAACCAGTTCACGCGCAGGCTCAACTTGTCATCCATCGTGGTAACGACGAAGCCGTAGTCCTTGCTCTGCCCCTTGGAGGGCGCAAGCGCGTGATTGAACATGTCAACGCGGCCCACATCCGAGGGATTGAAGTTGCTGGAACGATTATAGGTCAGACTGACCGTCGTGCCCCACGGCAGCTTGCCGCGCAGGAACGGTGGCAGGTGCAAGACACCGCCCCAGCTCTTGATCTCGGTCGTCTGCACCGCCCGGGGTGCCGTGGTAAAGGCATAGGAGGGATCGTTCACCTGGGTGATGCCGGACGTGGAGTTCACACCCGAAGTGGTGTAAACGCGATTCGTGTCACGGCGCCAGCCGAAGAGCGGGATGAAGGTGTCGTTCCAGAAATAGCCCTGCCAGTTGACTGCCTTGGTCGTGAGCCGGTTTTGTTGCAGGGTGGCGCCCGTCGTGAGCGCGTCGGGTCCGTCCGTGACGGAGTTCAGCACCTGCGCCTGATAGTTTTTCCAACCGCCGTAGTTGGCCGGATTCTCCGACTGCGTGCGCGTGGCGCCGTTGAAGGGATCGACCCAGACCGCCGCGGGATTAACGTAGCCGGTCGCTGTGGGATTGATCGGCGGCTGCCAGCGCGAATCGAAGTAGCGGACCTGTGCCGACGTCGGGTTGATTACCG
>JBEHXD010000416.1:0-5206 GCA_048498875.1 Verrucomicrobiota bacterium | reverse complement strand
GTGGACATGCGCCCCCCTTGCCACGTCGCGTTGCGATCGATGGTAACCACGCGACCGGTACCGTGACGGTGTATTCAGCCAGGCATCGATGACGACGTTCCCGGTGGTGCTCGATAGTCCCGCAGGGAGAAACGAATTGAAACTCCGCCGAACGTCAATGTAGGGACGTCCGCAGATCACGCGCATCAGAGATTTGGCGGGACACGGGCGATAGCCCATTTGTTCCCGGGCAAGCCGCCAAATATCGTCGGTAACCAGATAGCGATACAACCCCACGGCCAACGGGCGGGGAAATGTGCCGATGATCTCCGCGGGATTCCAGTCGGGCATCTCGCCGAGGATGGTTTGGCTTCCCGACAATCCGTCGTCCTCCTGGGAACAGGCGATGACGTACCGTTTGATCAATTCGTGGGCACGGTTTACCTGCTGCGGTGTTTGCTTGTTCCATCGGTTGGCGGTGGTAATGCGGCGCACTTGCAGCACAATCAGATCGCCGGTTTTCGACTCGACGAATTCGATATCCAACGGCACGTTACCGCACACCTGCTCAAGCTGCCGGGTCATGTTGACCCAACGACCTACTCGAGGCGATTCAATCGACCGCTCATCCGCCTCGCGATGGACAAAGACGGTCTTATTGACGCCGACGCCTCCGGTAATCGTGTCGGTCTTGCCGGACTCATCGTCGTAGTTAATGCAGTAGTACGGTCCGCCGTCATCGAGGATGTGCGTCATGATGACGCCGCTCACGGCGACGTCGGCCGTCATTTTCTGAACCAGCACTTGGTCGCGGGGGTTGCCGCGGAAGGAGCTCACTACGGCGCTGACCGCCGCGTAAACGTCGCCAAGCCGACTGGAATCAACATTCAGTCGCGAATCGAACGCTCCCGCCATCGAATGCGAGTCGCTATCTTCGGCAACGGCACTGCTGCGAATCGCGACCAACTCGCCCGCGAACGTTTCCGAAATCCGGGAGATGATTCTCGAAGCTTCGTTGCGCCAGGTTTGCACGTCGAAGTACATGCCCACGGGGATGCTCATCCCCTCGACCAAATCTCCGAGGCGGTGCAGCGTTTCGGCTTTGGTTCCAAAGCGAAACACGTCGTCCGTGCGGGGAATGGAGTTGGACATAGTATCGGGTCTCAGTTAATCACTAGGCGGACGCGCGGCGAGCGGACGTCCCCTTCCAAGCGAACGGGTCCCAGTCGACCATGGGAATCAGCCTGGCGTTCGATTCGCGAAACCGTTCATCCAGCAGCATGCGTGTCTCGGGCTTCAAGGTTTCGTGAGCGCTCGAATAGCAATTAAGTCGCAAAACTCGGTCGAGCGTTCCCCTGCATCCCCCCGCTCCGCCACGGACCCTCGTGCGTTCGATTGCCTGATCGAAGTCTTTTCCATAGGCCCAACGCAGCGACTTCTGAACGAGCTTGCTGCGGACGCTCGAGGTGGGAAATGTGCCCGGCACTTCGTAGTTGAACCCGGCGTCCACTCCCAGGAATGAGCACACGCGTTGGAATGCTTCGCGTTCGTTTTGCTTGACGCGGTCCGAGTTGAGAATCAGCATCTTCCGCTGCGGAAAGTAATGGAAGAAGCGTTCCAACTGCTCGGCATACATGCCGCGACCGACGTAGGCGAACGGCTGGATCTCTCGCCAGAAGGGACGATTTTCCTTGGCGGCGCGCTGCGACTCTTTGCGGATCGCTTGCTCAAAAGACCGGATCTCGACGCCGGATTGGACTGAGAACCGCCAATTCGAATAGGCCCGGTCGACCGGCTCACGCAACATGAAGATGAGTTTCACGTCGGGCAGGCGTTGAGCAATGCGCTCGGCGCAATCCTTGCCGAACATGTACGACGACGAACGCTCGCCCACGGCCACGGCCGCGCCCGGAACCTGCGTGAAATATCGAGACAGGTAGTAGTCGAAGCCCTTTTCGTACTCCCACGACTTGAAGAAGAAGTGCGGTTCCGGCCGCATTTCGGCGGGAAGAAACACCTGCGGATGCTGCGCCAATGCGGCGTACAACCAAGAGGTGCCGGATTCTCCGCTGCCACAGATCAAGAAGTTAGGCAGGGTTGGGGAATGCATCTGCGGTTCTTCTATTCGACTTCCGGTGCCGGCGCAAGCAGGGTGCGCTTCATCACCGTGATTCACGTGAGGTATTGCGTTGGGAAACGATACACCATCGGTGCTCAGCGAAGGAATACGAGTTCATCTGGCTGTGCTAGCAGCGCAGGCAACAAACTCACGGCCCACTGCGTTGAGCACAAAGAGCCGCATTCGGTGAGACACGCGCGCGCTAGCCGTCCGATGACGACGCGAAGTGATAGCCGCATTAGGAGCGGCTAGAAATTGAAGTAGATGAACTCGTGCTCTTCACCCAGCATCACCAAACTAATCAACCCCAAGCAGCCGGTGAAGCAGCCGTAAGACAGGGTGTCGCGAAACCTTACCAGGTGCGGTTCCAGAACAATCCACAACAGGCACAGCCAGAAGGCGATGTACTGCCAGGCAAATAGGGCTGTGATCGAGAAGGAACCCATTTGCTTCAGATAAGCCAAGGCGTCGGAGAGTCCTTCCGCGCGAAAGAACACCCAGGCCACAACGACCGCAACGAACGTAAGTGCCCACGCCAACGGCCGCGGCAACCTGAACGGCACGCGCTCTCGGAACGTGTGATTACCGATCAAGTAGAGCCCGTGCAATCCGCCCCAAGCGACGAAGTTCCAACCCGCCCCGTGCCAAAGGCCGCCCAGGAGCATCGTGGTCATCAGATTGACCTTTTGCTTGTGCGGGCCGTTTCGATTCCCTCCCAGCGGAATGTACAGGTAGTCGCGCAGGAACCTGGACAACGTGATGTGCCAGCGCCGCCAAAAGTCGACGATATTCAGGCTGAAGTAGGGAAAATAGAAATTGCGCGGCATTTGAAATCCGAACATGAGTCCGGACCCAATCGCCATCTCCGAGTACGCCGAAAAGTCCAGATAAATCTGAAAGGTATAGGCAATGGCCCCGAGCCAAGCCTCGCTGCCGGTAATTCCTCCCCCCTCGCCGATTCGTTGGAAGATGGGGTTGGCAAGTGCCGCAGCTTGATCGGCCAGGACCACTTTCTTAAACAGCCCGATCGTAAAGTAGGTGCAACCTCGGATGAATCGATCTTTGCGCGCCGCCGGTGCGAGCTGCTGACCGAGTTGTGGGATCAGTTCCTTATGATGCACGAGCGGACCGGCGATTAACTGAGGGAAGAAGTTTACGAATAAGGCGTACTCCAATATTCCGCCTCCCATTTGCTTGTCCTTATAGACATCAATGAGATAGGCGATTTGCTGAAACGTAAAAAAGGAGATCCCTAAGGGGAGCTCCACCGCCCAGTCCGATTTCCCTCCGACGAGCGCCGCAACGTTCCAGGCGATGAAGCCGGAATACTTGAAGTACGCTAACAGGGCGAGATTCGCGCCCAGTCCGGCGAAGAGCGTCGGTCGTCGGAAACGTTGAGGAACGCGCTGAATCGCCAATCCGATCCCAAAGTTCCCGACGATAGACAGACAAAAAATCCACAAGTAATCGGGACGCCAATACCCGTAGAAGAAAAACGAAGACAACAGCAGAACCGCCCCGGCCGTGCTCCGACCGACAAGCCGCCTCGCTGCCAAGTAGGCGAACAACACGAGCGGCAGGAATACAAAGATAAATACCGGGGAGCTGAACAACATGGGGCTACTTTCAGGTCATGGGTCTTCTAGCAACCGCTGCGCAGACTTACCGAACTTTGCTTGAGTTCAGCAAAGCGATCAAGTGTTCATTTTCGTGTCGCGACGGCCTGAGTCGGTAGGCCGTTTCGTGCACGTTTTCTGAGGTGACAACCAAGTCGCTGCGCGAGAGATCGTCAATGACTCGCGCTCCATGACGGACATGGTGAGTATCCCAAAAGGCTTCGTCGTTACTGCATAGCTCGACGTCCAGGTTGAGGTCGACGAACGGAGCGATCGAAGCCAGGGCCTCTCGATGGCGCTCGTAGGTCGGGCCTAGCCCGACTTCATAGATCAGCGAGATCGAACTGCGATGCTCCGGTGCGGAAGCGAGGCGCCAACGGATTCCTCGTTTGTCGAGGTGCGCCAGATAGTCTCGAATCTGCTGAATCCCGGGCTCAATCGAATCCGGGTCACGAAACCGTACGCTGCCGTAGTACCCTTCTTCGGCCCGCAGTGCGGTCACATAGGCCGTTACCGTCTTTTGAAACGAATAGTCTTTTTTGTCGAGGTAGTAGCGTTGGGTTCGACTTCCGTTCATTAAAAACTGCTGCGTCACGGCGGTTCCGTTCCGCCGTCTGCTCAATACTTGGAACGATTCCTTGATCGCGCTCGCGTTGCAGTATTGGTGTACCACGTCAACGGGAAGCCAGTTGAGCAAACACACCGGCTTGTTGAAATAAGCTTGCTGCGGTCGGTCTGGGTTGAGTGCATAAAACGTGATGAAAAAAACGATCTCTTTGACCCCCGCGTCGGCGAGGACGCGACCGTAGGTCACGTGCTCGACGATGTTCGAGCTTTCGATCCCCATGGAGTAGGCCTGCTTGCCCGTTTTCTCCTGGTAGTGATCGAGGTCGAAATAATTGACGGCGGAAGATCCCAGGAAGCCAACATCAAGGTTGTTGGCATGCTTGAGAATGTTGTAGGAGCTGTAGGTGGGGTAAGGTAGTTGCTTGTATTCCAGGTCCGGACGGACGAGGGCGTACGGATCGACGTAAACCTGGAAAGCAACTAGTACGGAAGCGGAAACGAGAAACCCCAACAGCACCTTGAAGGCGAAACGCCATCCCACAAGAGAATCGGGGGTGCCGACGAACTCATCGTCTGAAGGAATGATCGTTTCATGCATGGCCAATACCCTGTATGCCCTATCAAGCACGCGGGTCCGCAGGAAAATGCGGGCGAAGTTAGCGAGGATCCGCAGCAGGATCAAGTTCAGTCGACGCGCGAGCGACCTTAAACCCATCCACTGTTCGGGTCGACTGGGACGTAGCCAAGCGAGAGGGGCGAAGCCTCTTTCAGCCGACCCGGCTTCCCAGACGCCGCCTCGCACTAGCACTGCCGGCATCCATCGTTCCTCGTTTTCAATCAACGCTCCGCAGACGGGCATCGTAATGCGACACATCCGATGGCCGGAGCGGCTTTTTCAACTTGACGCTGCGGCAGAAATTGGAGC
>JBEHXD010000415.1:0-5219 GCA_048498875.1 Verrucomicrobiota bacterium | reverse complement strand
GCGTACCGTTAGAAAAGGAAATCAATTATCTGCGGAACTACATCGAACTGGAACGACTCCGTTGTGGCGACCATTCGGACATCGCTCTGCAAATCAATGGTAATCCGAATGGAAAAGAAATCGCTCCACTTTTACTGTTGCCAGACCGTGATCGGGGTGATTATCTCCGGTATTGTCGGAAGCGTGCTGCTGCAGGTGGTCTATGAGGGGTTCTGGCGCGCGTAAGGATCCGGACGCTACGAAACAGGATGCAGTCCACGGGGCGATGCTTTCCCGTGCTCGTGGAATCGTCGCAGTTAGCGCACTATTTTTCTAAGATTCGAAATTATCATCCGTATCACAGGTGAGCCGTGGCCTCAGGCGTTGCGTGCGTTCCATCAGGAATCCTCCCCAAGAAATCATGAAATCATTACTTCATTCCTTAGGACGAAGTGTCCCCGCGCTGGTGCTGGCAGGTACTTTGGATGCGGCCGATTTAAGCATCCCCATGGAAGGGCTGCCCCAGGACACAGCCGCCGATAAGATGCTCGCGGTCAAGATGGACTCGGGCGACTTCGAGGGAGCGCTTAAGAGTGCGCAGGAAGTGGTCAGGAAGTCGCCCGACACTTTGGGTGCCTGGTTTCTGATCGGCGCAACGGCGGCCCAAAATGGAGAGTTTGATCAGGCCATTGGTGCGCTAGAACACGGTTTGAAAAACAAGGAGACCGATGTGCCATTTCTGTTGATGATTGCCCGCATCCACGAGGATCGGGCCGAGTTGGGGCCGGGCGCATCCCGGATCGGGGGCATGGTGCGCTATCAGCCTCAGGCAATGAAGGCTGATCCGGAAAAATTTAGAACAGACCATTTACGACTGGCGGCTGATTGTTTCCGCCGCGTGATCGAGCTCCGGCCCACGGTTGCACTCTATCAGGCAAAACGTGCCAGCCTGCTTCTCGCCGCGGGTGACTCCGAGACGGCGGAACGGGAAACCCAGGCTCATCTGAAAGATTCGCCCGACAACGCCCTGCTTTTGCTGCAATTGGCCAAGGCTTCGGTTAAAACCGAACACTGGGAAGCTGCGCGAACAAGTGCTGAACATTGTATTGCGCTCGCGCCGGCCGAACCGGAGGCCTGTGAGGTTTTATCGGCCGTGGCAGTTCACGATGGTCGCGAAACAGAGGCTCGGGAATGGACCGGAAAAACGCATTTTTATAACTACATGCCCCGGTTTTTGACCGTGGCGTACTCTGAAGCCCATGTCCGGGTGGTGGAGGAAGTCACGCGCAGCAATCAACCCGATCATGAAACCAAGGAGGCGATCGAAGCCCGGAACAAAAAGGCCAGGTTGGCAATCGACGGTTTGATCGCGGAGAAATCCAACGAATCGAGCCGGTTGCTGGCGGCGATTGCGTGGCACCACGAATGGCATGGGGAGGTGGAAGAGGGCATTTATCGGGAACTGGAAAATCGCCGCGACGAGGCAATCATCATGGCGGTTTTCGACCATGCCCAGTCTTACTGCACGGTCGGTGGCTGCGCGCCGGCGCTCGCCCGATTGAAGAGTGAGACGGCTTTTCCACTGATTCTCGAACGATTGCCTTCCGATCGGAACGCCTTTGCCATGGGCCTGCCGGAAGCCTTGGCGCTTTATCATCGACCGGAGGCGGTGCCGGTCCTGGGCAGGACGGTCCAGGACATTATTGATGAAAAGAAAGGTGCCGGGGCCCCGGGCGATTTCATGGCCTTTATCGGAGGTCGCATGCTCGCCAGCCGCTGTTTGTGGGCGCTCAGCTGCTTCGACGGCGCCGAGGCGCGGCGTTATCTTGAAACCGCGGCTCAAAAAAAGGAATGGAGCGCGGAGGCAACGGCGGCACTTTTCGTGCAATCGAAAGATCCGCGACATTTCAAGGCACTGATGAAGGTGCTGAAACGCGATCCGGCCGAAGCCAGGTCAATCGCCGAGCGCTTTAACGGGCTTGGTCTGCCGGAAGCCGTCGCCGTGCAGGCTTTGGTTCCGCCTGAAAAAAGGAAAAAGACCTGAGCGCAAACACTTATTGAGCCGGGCGCGGGTAGGTGAAATCGGGATGACTCCGGTCATCGGCGGTAATGGTTGCACCGATTTCCTCCACCTGGGAATGGATGATGCTGAAATGGGTTCCGCCTGGTATCGCGCGGAAATGAAGCAGCGCGTTGTTCGATCCCCTGGCCAGCGCTTTGAGCGACATGAGGTTGCTGGGTGCCTTGCTGCCCTCGATGATGAAGGTGGGACAACGGATTGAATTGATAAAACGCAGCGGCATGCGCAAACGGCTTTCCCGGGGATCCGACAGATCGAAGGGAAGCACATCGGCTCCGTATCCGGTCACGTCCTCCACCGGCCCCAGGGCAAAGATCGCGCGAAACCGGCCGGACTCCGCCGCGGCGGCGACCAGCAATGCGAGGGTTCCGCCCGTGCTGTGGCCGCCGAGATAAATTCGCGTGGAATCGACGTAGTCGCAGCCGGCAAGAAATTTGGCCGCAGCCAGCACGTCGTCGACCTCGCCGAAAAAAGTCTCGATATGTCCGGGATTGTCATTCCCGCCGCGCAGCGACGGATACATCATGATGATTCCCTGGTCCCGAAATCCCGAGGCCGACTGATCGTTGGTAACCGGGCCGGGAGTCCAGGCGACGTCACCAATGCTATTACTGAATCCACCGACGAGCCAGATGATGGCCGGATGTTTTTTGCCGTCCCTGGGGTCGACACCAAGGTAAGCCGCGTTCTGGCCAAGCGGCGCGGAATAGTGCACCAATCTCAGGATTGCGGCGGGCGGTGACTCGGCGGGTTCCCCCACCGACTGTTCGCGCAACAAATGGGTTTTGAAATCCTTTCTCGCCTCCGGAAGCGATTCCGCAAAAGCCGACCCCGGCCAGCACAGGACAATCAGAGGCAGCCAAACTCGAAAACGAATCATGAATCCACTGTTGTGACTTCATTTCCCGCGTCCAGCAGGAATGGGTGTCAATTGAAAGGCCGCGACAGAAATACTCCTTCGGTCTCGAGCGGGCGGCTCGGTCGATGGGATTGTTGCGCGATCTGGCGGGCAAACATGAGGTCCGTCTTACTGGGGTGGTCTACCCGTGGCCCAACCAAATCGCGGTGGGTGACCGGAATTCCCGGCAGTTGCAGTATTGGCGTTCCTGGACGGCGGCAAATGGCGTGGGTTTGGTCGACTTATTCGATGAATTATTGACGGCAGCAACCCGCCGTGACGATTCGAGAATACTATATCGAGGGAGATTTTCATTTTAATGCGGCCGGCCACCAGCGGGTGGCGGCAGCTATGCTTCAGCGGCTGCCGTGGGTCGCCCGCCACTAATCTTTCCACTCCAAGTCGCGCACGTCGCAGCGGCGGCGAGCGCACGACCTGTTACGTGTCATCACTTGCGGAGCGGAAACGGATTCTGCATTCTTTCCAAATCCGATGAGTAACACAGCGAGTTTATCACGCGCCGAAGCGGGCGACAGGGTAACTCCAAAGACACGGCCCGTTCTTCATTTTTCCGTCTTGGACAGCATTCGGGGGCTGGCCTTTTTATTGGTGCTGTTTTCGCACGTGGGTAACGCGCGTAACTTTCTTACCCGGGGGATTGGCCAGTTTGGAGTGTGGCTATTCTTTATGCTCTCGGCATTTCTACTCAGCTACCCTTTTTTTGCGCAACCAACCACGATCGGGCAGGCCGGCAGGCTGAAGGCCTATTTTATCAAAAGGTTCCTGCGGATTTTTCCTCCCTTGGCGCTCGCACTTGTTGCATTTCATTTCTTTCGCGGATGGAGCTGGGAGATGGTCCTGAGAAATTTGGCGGACCTGCAAGGAAGCAGCATCTTGTGGACGGTTTTTGTCGAGACGCGCTTTTACCTGCTGTTACCCTTCCTGGTTGCGGTTGTTGCATTCCTCTGGAGCCGCCCCCTTTTTTTGTCGGTAGTTCTGGTGGTTGCCTTGATCCTTCACTTGATTGACGCCCCGTTCTGGAAGAATCCCAAAACGTGGTTTGCGGGAGCTGAAACTCCGGGGGCTCTCGGTCTCCACTTGCTCCTCCAATATCTCCCGTTGTTTGCGAGTGGAACCTTGTTGGCCCGTTTGTACGTCGCGGCCTCCAGTTCAACTGTGTGGACCTCGCGATTGCGGAAGATTGCTCCCGGCTGCACGATCGTGGCCTTCATCGCCGTCGCCATGCTTTCGGTTTCATCCGCCGTGGTGGGAATGATCCTGGGCGTCAGTGTGTCACCGGGCTATTATCAGCTTTGGTGGTTGCCGATGATTCCGTTGATTGGTTCGTTGGTGTTTTTTCCTCTCTTTGTTACAGGTCCGCTCAATGACTTTCTTGCTCATCCGGGGTGCAGGTACTTCGGCATGATTTCCTACTCGGGATACCTCTGTCACATGATTTTTGTGGAACGTTTTGCGGCCATTTCCAGCAATGGATTATTCACGCTCGCGGTTGCAGGGGCCTCGTGTTTGACTGCGACCTTGGCCTGGCTTCTGGTCGAGCGCCCATTTGGCGTGTTAGCCCTCTCATTAACCCGGAAATGAATCGAAGCGATGGAGGCGGGCGGAGATGGATCCGATCCGGGACGTTCCGACTATAAGGGAATAAGAGTGTTTAAGGGGTGATCAATGAAGCCATGCGGAGAGATCGCGGCCGATGAGATCCTGAGTGCGCAGGATCTCATCGCGGTAATAATCGATCACGATTTGTCTGTCCCCGGGCTCCATTGGGAGCTGCGCCTTTTTTTGGTGATAAAATTCCCGTAGCGCCTGGCTCACGGTGGCTGGCAGCCATTTGGAAAGAGAGACGTTGCCAAAAATCCGTTGGCGAAGGTGATCTATCGCCGGGAAGCGCGGCACCCTGGTTTCGTTGTACCGGCGGGACAGGTTGATCGGCTGGTCGGCGTTCACTCCCAGAAATCCGAAGATGTCGCCAAGCACCGTCCGCGCATTGGTGCGGTACGCTTCGTACAAATAGATGCGTATCTGCTCGCGTGGAAACAACTCGAAGAACGACTGGAGATGCGTGGCGTACAATCCGCAGTCGAGCGGGATCGGATGTTGATGCATCCCCTGTCGACGGTCGGGCTTCATCTGCATCGCTTGCAGGATCCAGTCGCGAAACGTGGCGCGTTGGCCCGCACGCAGGGTCCGCAGATACAGCGTGTACAACCGTTCGGTGGGGTCACGAAGGAGGAAGATGAG
>JBEHXD010000414.1:0-5231 GCA_048498875.1 Verrucomicrobiota bacterium | reverse complement strand
CCGCCCACAAGACGGATTGAAAGGCTTAGTCGAAGAACAGCGCCACGGCGGTGGCGTTGTCGAGGCCGCCGCGCTCGTTGGCGCGGTTGATCATGGTCTGCGTGGCTTCACCGGGTTCGCTGGATTGCAGCATGATCTCCTCGATTTCCTGCATGGCGAGGTAACGGGAAATGCCGTCGCTGCAGAGGAGATAACGGTCGCGCGGCAGGATCGTGTGCTTGCTGCAGTGGGCGAGAATGGGCGGCGGCTGCCCGATGCAACGGGTCAGCGCGTTGCGATTTTCCATCAACAGGCTCAACGATTCGCCGCGGGCCTCGCGTTCGCGCAGTTCGTTTTCGATGGTGTGGTCGGTCGTGAGCTGTTCGATCTGCTTTGCCCGGACGCGTAACGCGGTGGAGTCACCCACGTGTCCGATGTTGAACTTCGTTCCGGTGATATGGGCGAAGGTGAGGGTGGAACCGATGCCGAACTGGGGACTCAGCACCCGGCCCAGCAGGAACACCTTGTCGTTGATCTGCTCCACCACGCTTTGGTAGTCGACGGGCAGACCGGGCTGATATTTCGAGAAAATCTGTCCCAATACTTCCACGGCCATTTCCGAGGCCTGTGCGCCCGAGGGAAGACCGCCAATGCCGTCCGCCACCGCATAGATTTGATGAGTGTCGTTACAGAGGAAGCTGTCTTCATTTTCCGGGCGGACGCGGCCGATGTCGGAGAGGGCGGAGGAACGCAAATTCATGAAGCTTCAATCTACAGTCACCGGGAGCTCAAGGGAAAGGCCTAAAAACGGTTTGTCGGCTGTTACGTTCCAGACGTTCGTAAACCTCAGTGGGTAGGGAGCCTAGGAACTCGCGTCCGTACGCTTTTATTAGCACCCGGGAGTCCAGAATCGTGACCAATCCCCGGTCGGTTTTACTCCTGATCAAACGGCCGATTCCCTGCCTGAATTTGATCAGGGCGTCGGGCAAAGTAAGCTCGTTAAAAGGGTTCCCGCCCCGGTCCCGGATATGCTCGCATTGGGCTTCGGTGATGGGGTGGGTGGGGGGATCAAAGGGCAGCCGGGTGATGATCACCTGCGATAATGCCGCCCCCTGGACGTCGACGCCCGTCCAAAAACTGTCCGTGCCGAACAGCACCGCGTTGCCGAGTGAGCGCATTTGCTGGGTGAGTTCGGTGCGCGAGAGATCCGTGCCCTGCATCAGGAAGGGACGGTTGGTTTTTCGCCATTCCGGCTCGAGTTCCATCGCGACGGCCCGCATGTCGGTATAACTCGTGAACAGCACCAGCGTGCCGCCGCGCACGGACGCCGTGCAGAAGCGGATGTAGTCGACAAGGACCTCGAGCGAAAGCCGGGCCTCCTTGGGCGTGGGCAACGGCACGTCCGCCGCGACGTACACGCGCATGTTACGCTCGAAATCGAAGGGCGATTTCACGGCGATGGCGGTCGCGCCTTCCGCGCCGATGCGGGCCGTGAACGGATCGATGCTCCCGCCCATCGCGAGCGTGGCGCTCGTGCATACCACGCTCGTCTGGCAGCCGAACAGGTGCTTGCGCAGCTCGGGGGCGACGTCGATCGGGGCGCTGCGAAGCGTGACGATCGTTTGTTTCCGTCCGCCGCGCTCCGCCCAATACACGTGGCCCTTGTCGCCGAGCGTGAGCCATTCGTTCAGGCTGGCCTGCACGCCCTTGATGCGCTGCTGCTGCTCGAGCATTTCATCGCGCTCGCGACCATCCTCCATTTTGTCCGCGATCTTCGCCAGCAACCGGTGCAGCGCGCCCAACGGACCCTCGAGCATCGGTTCGGCGATATTGGCGTCGCGGATGCGAACGACCGGCCGCGGAGTCAGGATTTTGTCGGCGATGAAATCGAAAAACATCGTGGCCGCGTCGAGCGCATCGACCACCAGTTGCTGGGCATCGCCGCCGCCCAGCTTGCGCAGGAGTCCGCGTTTGGTGCGCGGATTGTAGAGGTGTTTGAGGGCGCGATCGACGCCATAGCTGCTGAGCGAAAGCCCGAAATTGTTGGTGGCGACCTCCGGTACGGTGTGGGCCTCGTCGAGCACGAGGAAATCGTCGGGAAACAGCACGCCGCGCGTATCCTCGGTTGCGCCTTGGGCGCGGGCGCCGCCGGAATTGATCAACGCGAAAAGCAGCGCGTGGTTGACGATGACCACGTGCGCGGTGCGAAGGCGGGCACGGGCGCGCTGATAGTGACACTTGTCTCCGTCGCAGTGTTTTCGCGAGCAGCCGGAGGAATCAGCATTAACCGCCTCCCAGATTTCCGGACGGGGCGGCGGTTTCAAATCATGGCGCAGGCCGGTCGTGGTCGTTTCCGCCCATTGCGCGATACGCTGGAGTTCCTCGTAGTCGGCGTCGCTGAACAGCGTGGCGCGATCCGCCAGGGCGTGGCCGAGACGCGTGGGACAGAGGTAATTCGATTTCCCCACGAGGACGGTGGAGCGGAAATCGCCGTAGCGCTCGAGGTCCGGGCTCGCCTTGAACACGCGCCGGCAGAGCGGCAGGTCCTTGTGTTCGATCTGTTCCTGGAGCGAAATAGTGTGGGTGGATACGATCAGCTGCCGGCTCTGGTCGACCGCGTGGATGATCCCGGGGATGAGGTAGGCGAGGGATTTGCCAACGCCGGTGCCGGCTTCAAAGAGCAACGGTTCGTCGCCGAGCATCGCCCCGGCGACCGCTCGCGCCATCTGCGCCTGTTCGGGCCGGTGTTCGAGCTTCAAGGCCGAACAAAGCGGTCCGGTTTCGGCGAAAATCGATTGGGCAAACGCCCGCAACTGAGTCGGCTTGGGGCCGGTGCTCGCGGGCGGACTGCTTTCCTCGTTCAAACCAATCATGACCGCCCAATGAGCGGAGTTAATCGGTGCTGCGCAAATGAATTTGCGGGAGAAGGAAATCGAGCCAGCTTGGTCCGGGTCATGCCGACGGAAACACCCGCATCGCAATCCCACAGCTGGACGGAGGAACTTGTGCGTTTTCTGCGCGAGCAACCGGAGGTCAGCGCGGTGAAAATCGATCCGGTGGCACACAAGGTGGCGGTGGCCACCCTCGGCACCGTGGACCTGACGACTTTGGAAGCGAAACTCGCGGCCACGATCGCCGCGGTCGAAGCCCAGTTGGCGAACCAGACTGCGAGCAAGGTGCCGGGCGGTTACTCCCTGCGTCAGGACGGAGCGTCGCTGGTGGTTGGCCGCGACAGCTGCGTCACTGCGGAGAAAATGTGGCTTTGGCGGGAAATGGAATGGCCGGAAATCAAAGCCGAGCCGACGCATGAAGACCAGGAATGGCGGACGCTTTCCGTGCTCGCGGCAATTTGCGGCGCGGCCGGCGTGGCGGGCGCAGTCGCACAGCACGCGTGGCCGGAACTGCCCTGGCTCGGCCGAGGCTTTTTTCTCGTGGGACTGATCGCAGGCGGTTGGGACGCGGCGGTCGATACCTGGGAGAATTTAAAGAAACGCGAAATCGATATTCATTTCCTGATGCTCGCGGTGGCAGTGGGAGCAATGGTCATCGGCGCGTGGGGCGAAGCGGTGCTGCTGCTGTTTTTGTTTTCCGCCTCGGGAGCCATGGAGGAATTCGCCCTCGATCGCACCCAGCGCGAGGTGAGCGCACTGCTCAAAACATCGCCGAAGCAGGCGACAGTCGTGCAGGCCGACGGCACGGAGAAGGACGTGGCGGTGGAAAATCTGCAATTGGGACAACGCGTGCGCGTCCGTCCGGGCGGCGCCTTTGCGGCCGACGGCAGCATTGTCAGCGGCAAAAGCGCCAGTGACGAATCCACACTTACGGGCGAGGCGAACCCGGTGGAAAAGGGAATCGGCGATCCGGTGTTCAGCGGGACGATCAATCTCTGGGGTGCGATCGACTTTGAAGTGAAACGTCTGCCGGCGGAAAGCACGCTGCAAAAAATCATCCGGCTCATCCAGACGGCGCAAAAGCTGAAGGCACCGAGCGAACGGTTCACGGATAAATTTGGCACGGGCTACACCTACGCGGTGATTGGCGGATCGGCGCTCATGTTCCTGGTGTGGTGGCTCGGCTTTCATCTGCCTGCGTTCACGAACACTCCCGAAACGCGTTCGGCGTTTTATCGCGCGATGACACTCATGGTGGTGGCGAGTCCGTGCGCGCTTGTGCTCTCCATTCCGTCGGCCATTCTCGCCGCGATTGCGTGGGGCGCGCGGCATGGCGTCTTATTTCGCGGCGGCGCGGCCATCGAAAAGCTGGCGGACATCAACGTCGTGGCGCTCGACAAGACCGGCACGCTGACCACGGGCGAACTGGTAGTCGTCGGCTACGAGAGTTTTCCAATGGGACGCGAAACGGAAGTCATGGAGCTGGCGTACGCCCTGGAAGCAAGTTCCGAGCATCCGCTGGCGCGCGCGATCGTGCGCGACGCGAAAGCGCGCGGAGTGCGTGCGGTCGCGCTGGAAGATTTTCAGAATATGGTCGGGCAAGGCGTGCGCGGAAAAATTGGCGGAGGCCAGGCCTTGCTGGGTCGCCGGGAATTGCTCGAAAGAGGCCCGCTGGCCGGCTGGGCGGAAAAATTGCCGCCCGCACCCGCCGAACTGGCGGAGGTGTGGGTGGTGGGCCGCGACGTGATTGGCCGCGTGCTGTTGCGCGATCAGATTCGTTCCGAGTCGAAGGCGGTGCTGAGTGAATTGGCTGAGCACGGGATCCGCACGGTGATGCTCACGGGTGATCGCCGGCAGGCGGCGGAGTCCGTGGCGCGCGAGCTGGGCGTGAGTGAAGTGCGCGCCCACCTGACTCCCGAGCAGAAGGTCGAGGCGATCCAGTCCCTGCGCCAGGGTCCGCCGCTGCGCAAGGTGGCGATGGTGGGCGATGGCGTGAACGATGCGCCGAGTCTGGCCGCGGCGGACGTGAGCGTGGCGATGGGTGCGCGGGGTTCCGATGCCGCCCTTGAACAGGCCGAGGTGATTTTGATGCATGATCGCATCGAGAACTTTCTCGCTGCGCACCGGTTGAGCCGTCGGGCGCGCGTGATCATCCGGCAGAATCTCGCGATTTCACTCGGAGTGGTGGTCGTAATGGTGGTGGCGACCGCGCTCGGCGCGGTCCCGCTCGCGATTGGTGTGGCCGCACACGAAGGATCGACGCTGGTCGTGTGCATTAATTCGTTGCGGCTGCTGTTTGGGAAGAACCGGTAGTATTGGCAGCTCGTTTTTATCTGGGGGTAGGGGGGGGTGTCCCTCCCC
>JBEHXD010000413.1:0-5235 GCA_048498875.1 Verrucomicrobiota bacterium | reverse complement strand
GCACGCCTTACGGCACACGCACCTCAAACGTGTGTGTCTACCAATTCCACCACCCGAGCGTTTCCAGCGTTGGAAAGGGGAGAAAGGTAAATCTCACGCGGCTTGTAAAGCCCGGAAATGCGCTTGCTTCGTGGTTTTATTCGCGGACACTGAGCTTTTCCCGCGAGATCGACCAAGCCTTGCGGAACACCCAGCAATAATTAGACACATACCGGGTAGCCACGCCCGTTTTCCTGAGCTTCATGGACGACCACACGCCCGCCAACGAAAACAACGAACCGAGATTGAACAAAATCGATCTCAGCCAGTTGCAGTCCTTCAATTTCGGCACGCAATGGACCGAAGTTAAACCGCTCTCCCCGGGAGCACGCCGCGATGCCGACCGAGGCGAACGTCGCGAGCGCCGCGATGACGCGGGAGGCAATCGTGGTCCCGCCCAGCGCGACCGGCGTTCCTTCCATAAGCCAACCGGTCCGACCGGTGGGGGTGCCGCAGGAGCGCCCCCGGCCAGCGCACCCGCCGGAGAAGGCCAGCGCTTCGCGCCGCAAGGTGACCGCCCTCAGGGTGCGGGCCCCCGGCGTTTTGATCGTGGTCCGGGCGGTCCGCGCAGGGAATTTCACGGCGGCGAACGTCACGAGGGTGGCGGTCAGCAATTCGATCGCGGTCCCTACATCAGCCCGTATTTCGTCGCGACCTGTTATCCGGAGGACACCGGCTTTGCCGCGATGGTGAAAGCGGTGCGCGCCTCCTGCCGCACGTATCAACTTTTCGAAATTACCAAAGCAGTCCTGGAGAAAAACGACCGCTTTGTGGTGGTACTCCAGCGCGCGCGCCCGGCCCGGCCCGAAAAAGGTCCCGCTGGTGCCGACGGTGAAGCCGCCGCGAAACCCGCGACGGAAAAGCCCGCTCCGCTCTATATGTCGCTGCCCGATCATCTGCCGTTTGATACGGAAGAGGCTGCGATCCAGCATGTCCTCGCCAACAATCTCGGCTCATTTTTCGACACGCAGGAAGTGGAAATCGATGCCCCGAAGGGGAATTTCCCGATCATCAACAAATGCGGAATCACCGGCGAGTTGCTTGGGCCGCCGAATTATCACCGCTACCAGCAGATCCTGCAGCAGCACCATGCGGCAAAGCTTTCCCGCATGCCGTTTGAGCGTTTCCGCGAAAGCATCGTCTCGGTCCGCGAACCCGAGGTGGCGACGCAGTGGCTGGAAAAGATGAAGAAGGCCACGCGTTATACCTGGAAAGGCGTTCCCTCGAAGAGTGGCATGACCATTCCCCCTTTTGAAACCACGCCTCCGATCGAGGTGACCAAAGCCGCCGAAGGAACCACGCCCGCAGAGACGCCCGCTCCTGCAGCCGCCGCTCCAGCAGCAGCTCCAGTCTCCTTCGATAACATCGAAGACGCCCGCCTGTATCTGCTCGCCAATGCCCGCGACAAGGTCGTCCGTTCGGTCGAGAACGTTCGCTTCCATGGCAAGTTGATTGAAAAACTTCCCCCTGGCGAAATCCGTCGTGCCCTCGAGGGCCACGTGGAACGCCAGCGCCGGTTCCCGCTCGACACGGCCAATGCGTTGCGCGGCCGCCTGCGTCGTGAGAATTTCACGATCTTCAAGAAAGGATCGCGCGGTGTTTCCTACGTTTGCGCGGTGAAACGCCGGTTCCGGGTTCCCGGACAGGTTTTCTCGGAGACCATCGCGGCCCTGATCGATTTCATCGAGAAGCATCCCATGATCCACGTGAAGGATTTGCCCAAGGCATTTCTTTCGATCGACGTCGCCGCCAGCGCGCCCGCACCGACGGCCGAAGGCACACCGGCTTCCCAAACGCCATTTGCGGGACTTCCCGCGGATCAGGCGGAAAAACTCCGGAAGATGGGCAATGATCTTCGCTGGCTCGTCATGGAAGGCTACGTCACGGAATTCTCGGACGGAAAATTATTTTCCCCTCCACCGATGGCTCCACAAGCCGCCAAGAAAGCGGAAGCAGGCGAAGAGGAACATGACCCCGTCGACTTCCCCGAAGCCCATGCGCACGCGGCTGCGAAACCGGATTCCGCGCCACCTCAAGCGGAGGCCGAAGCCCCGGCTCCCGCCTCTGAACCGGTCGCTTCAACGGAAGAACCGAAACCCCAAGCCTGAGTTTGATCTTCAAGCCCGCTCCTTCGAGCGGGCTTTTTTTTTGCGCAATGTCCGGAGCCTGCTTGGTGGGTGGCCCGGGCGATTTCCCTAACGCGCCCGGAGGTCGCGTTCCACCTGGTCGGACAAAATCGCAATCCACGTCCGAAGGTGGAGCGCGGCCTCCGGACGCGCTGATTGGGTCCGGGCTTACACGGGTCGACACAGCTTAGCCCGCGCCGCCGCGATCCTCCGAATCGCGGTTTAAAGCCGCTCCTGCAAAAATCCAAAGATGAATTCCAATGTGCCCGTGCTAGTGGAGACGCAGCCGATGCCGGTCACCGTCCTCAATCGAAAGCGTGAGATGCCACGCATCCCCGGGCAGCCACGCGGAAATTTTTTCGGGCCATTCCACCGCCAGGCAATAGGGCGCAACGAGAAAATCCTCGAGCAGCAACGACTCGATCTGGCGTTCGTTTTCCAATCGATAGGCGTCGAGATGAATCAAGGATCGGGTAACACCGCGATGAACGGAGAAAATTGCGAAGGTGGGGCTCGTGACTCTTTCCGTTACGCCAAATCCTTCCGCGAGGCCCTGCACAAATGTGGTTTTTCCCACGCCCATGTCCCCATGCAGCGCAAGCGTTACTTCCTCCGGCAGAATCCCGGCAAGCTCGGTGGCAATGGTCCGTGTTTGGTCGGCCGAAACGGTGGCCAGTCCCTGTTTTAGTTTTTCAACCAAGCTCATGGGCGCCGGACTTTGTCAGCTCAGGTGCTCGTAGCCGTGATAGTTCGCGAGCAGCAGGCTGCCCGCTGGCACGTGATTCCGGACCGAGAAATGTCCGATGTGGGTCAACTGCACCTTGGGAAACCGTTTTCGCCAGGCGACCTCAAAATCGGTGGGGCTTGCCTGCGCGCGCACAATGACGAGCAGTTCGTAGTCCTCACCATCGCACAAGGCGTGATGCAGGGCGTCGCGTTGCGTTTGACGGGAAAGTCGCAGGGCCGCGCGGCTCACCGGTACGAAGCCCGCGTCGATGGCCGGTGTCAGGCCGCGGGGGGTGAGCGAGTCCAGATCCTTCGCCAATCCATCGCTCACATCCATCATCGCACAAACCTCCTTGCGACGGGCGAGCCACGCGCCCTCCGCGAGTCGGGGGACAAAGTCGCAATGATGTCCCAGCAGACTGCCGCCCAGCGAACCCGTGACATAGATTCGATCGTCCCGCTTCGCGCCGGAGCGTGTCACCACCCGCTCCGTGGTGGACTCGCCGTGCAGCGTGAGAAAAGCACCCACGAATCCCGCCGGGCCCTCGGTGATATCGCCACCGACAATTTTGACCCGGTATCGCCGGGCACAATCCGCGAGGCCGCGATAAAACAGCCGCAGCCAGGCAACGCTCGTTTCCGGAGCGAGTGCGAGCGAGATGACGGCGGCGACCGGTTTCCCGCCCATGGCCGCGATGTCACTCAGATTTCGTTTCAATAATTTTTCTCCCACCCGGCGCGCCGGTACCTTGTCATCGAAATGCCGGCCATAAATCACCGGATCGGTGGTAACCAGTTGATGGTTTTTGGTCGGCGGGATCACGGCGCAATCATCACCGATCCCAAAGGGGGAATTGGGCGACGCGGAACCAAGCCAGCGCCGGATGCCGGCGATGAGATTGAGTTCGCCCTGGGCCGCCACGGAATTCGCCCGGTCTAAGGTGAAAGGATTCATGGCCTACAGCTTCAAACCCGAGAGGATTGCCAGAATGCTGTTCAGGTTGAAGAACGCATGGGCAATGATGGCGACACGAATGGATCCCGTGGCTTCATAAACCATCGCAAGCATGGCACCCAGAAATGCGAGTGGAACAAATCCCGCCCAATTGCCATGAACCAATCCGAACAAAATCCCGCTGATCGCAAGCCCCGCGCCCCGTCCCAGCTTCTGCCGGCAAAACCGGTAAATTCCTGCGCGAAACAACAATTCCTCCATCATCGGAGCGAGTCCGCAGGCGACCACCAGCATGCCTGCGATTACGGCTGGCGACTTGGTATTCGCGAAAATCGCAATTGAATCCTGCGGCACATCGGGCAGGCCAAGCGCCTTGAGCAAGGGCGTCCAGCCAAGACTCAGGACAATAATCACCGGCAGGGAGAGAGCGACCGTTCCGATGCCATAAAGCAGTGATTTTCCCAAACCCGGGATCACAGGGGAGGGTGCGTCCCCGGGTGGACTCACCCCATAGTCGGTGTGCCAGGCCTTTCGCAAAACGGGGAATAACAACCAGCCAGTCAACGCACCGCCATCCAGCGCGGCTCCATAAAAGATGACTTCCATTCCCGCCTTATCCGCCGATCCTTGGATAAAGGTGCCGAAAATACTGCGAACCAGTAATAAAAAAAATGATCCGGCGGCGAAGAACGCCAAAAGGTAGAGGGCGAATTCAGGCAATGCAACCGACCAGGAGGCCAATCGATTGGTATGCCACCAACGGGCGCGAAACGAGGCGTTGACCACCAGCATTCCCAGCAGAAAGACCCCAAAAAGCAAAAGACCGTATTCGAAGGCGGCCAGGACAAGTTGGATTGGATCAGCGGGCATTAAAGCAGCAGCTTTGGGTTGTACCGCGGTAAAACCAATCCGAAAGGAGAGGTTTGTTCAGGCCGATTTTTGAGTCCAATCCTCAATTCCGGTCTGAATCGCACTCACCGACCATTAAT
Source organism: Verrucomicrobiota bacterium (assembly GCA_048498875.1). GTDB lineage: Bacteria > Verrucomicrobiota > Verrucomicrobiia > Opitutales > Opitutaceae > Lacunisphaera. Next base: position 400 of record JBEHXD010000413.1, on the reverse strand, counting down.
TGGCACCGGGTTTGGGAGCCTCATTTTCCGACGAAACTTTCCGCGCGTCAGGTCCGGTTCCCAGAATCTTCAATTCGCCCAAGTCCACCCGGCCGCGCAGGGCGTCGGATGCGTTCACATTGACCGGCACCTTGCTTTCGCGACCGAGGTTGGCGGCGGCCACTTTGACCATGAGGGGCATGGCGTCCACCAGGTTGAGTCCGCGACTCGGACAGGCAAAACGCGTTTCCCAAAGTTCGACGGCCTTGCCCCCGGTCGCAGTATCGATCGTGTAGGACCGCACGATTCCGAGGAAGAGATTACCTTCCGCAATCTGCCATACCTTGTCGCTCAATCCATTAAGTTTCAGCCTTCTTGCGGTGGTTAAGACGTGTCCGCTCAGGATTCCCTGATATTGCTG
>JBEHXD010000412.1:0-5246 GCA_048498875.1 Verrucomicrobiota bacterium | reverse complement strand
AGGCGCTCGAAGGAGTATTTGCCGGAGTCGAGGGCTTCGCGCAGGCGTTCGCGCAGGTCTTCAAATTTTTCACCGGCTTCGCCAGCGGTGTCGCTGAGCGCCTGCTCGGCTTCGTGAAGGAGGGCTTTGAGATCTTCGGCGGTATGCGTTTCGGACTTTTCAGAAGTTGCGGTGGACATAATTGGATAGGTTTGGAGGTTATTATTGGATGACGAAGATGCAGAGGAAGTAACGATCCGCCGTGCTGATCGCGTGGCTCTCGTGCGATGATTGCGAGCTCGGGTCATGGCGGGGGAATGAGGATTAATACGAACGGACGGGGTAATTTAGTTTCCGCTGCGGCGGAACAGGGAGCCGAGGCCCCCGACAATGATACCGATCACCCCAAGGATAATGAGCCACATGCTCTTGTCCGTGGGCGTTCCAGTCACGATTTCCTTGGCTCCCGAAGCCAGCGATCCGTGGGCGTTGATCCCGAAAACCAAAAGGATGATTCCGGCGACGAGAATGGCGAGTGAGGCAGCTCTGTTCATGATGAGGTGAGGATTGTTGTTTTTGTGTGGTGGAAAATTTCCTGGCTATACAGACAGACCCCGTTTTCAGGTTTCTGGTTCGCCACTTCCGTCATCAGGCGATCGGTTTGTTGCCCGTGATCACCCGTACGAGAATCATGATCAACGCGGCCACCAGCAGCACGTGAATGAATCCCCCCAACGTGTACGAGGAGACAAGGCCTAGCAGCCAGAGGATGACGAGGACGATGGCAATGGTTTCGAGCATGGTGGGAGGAGGTTGCCCGGATAATTGCAACCGGCGTGCCACGCATTCCCCCGTTACCTTACTCGCTTTCCCTGAGTGAGATAATTTTAAGGAAGAGTGTATTGCTGCAATTTCCCGGGAGCAAAATGCAGGGAGTGCGAGTCGATCGCTTGCAAATTGCAGCGTGCAGAGCACCGGCAAAGCGAGGTGATAATCCCTCTGGAGAGGCGCTCCCTCCCAGTCAGTGCAATTGAGCACAAAAAGCCTGCGAGGTTTTCGCGGGCTTCGGTAAATTATCAGCCGCCTTTTTCGGCCAGCCACCGCTCAGCCTCGATGGCTGCCTGGCAACCCATTCCCGCGGCGGTGATCGCCTGACGGTAGTGGTGATCGGCGCAGTCGCCCGCGACATAGACTCCGGGAGTTTTGGTTTTCACCTGACTGTGTCCCGTCGGCACGAAATATCCCTGGTCGTCGGTATCCACCGCGCTCTTGAAAGGCTCCGTATTGGGAACGTGACCGATGGCCACGAACACACCTTTCACCGGCAGCACGGTCTCCAGTCCGGTTTTGACGTTTTTCACCTTCAATCCGCTGACGGCTCCATTGGCCACGCCTTCCACTGCAACGGGGATGCTGTCCCATACGCATTGGATTTTGGGATGCGACGTGGCACGGTCTGCCATGATCTTTGATGCGCGCAGCGAATCACGGCGGTGTACGAGATAAACCTTACTGGCGAACCGGGTCAGGAAAAGCGCTTCCTCCGCGGCGCTGTCGCCACCGCCAATGACCACCACATCCATCTTTCGATAAAAGGCGCCATCACATGTCGCGCAGGTGGTCACACCCTTGCCGCCATAAAGTTCCTTCTCGCCCGGGATGCCGGTCAAACGCGGCGACGCACCTGTCGCCACGATGATCGTCTTCGCGTGAATTTCACGATCGGCAAGTTTCAAGGTGTAAGGCCACTTCGCGGTGTCGATCCCCTGTACCGAACCGCTTTCGTAGCGCGTGCCAAATTTCTCCGCCTGCTTGCGGAGATTTTGCATGAGTTGAAAGCCATCGATTCCCTCCGGAAAGCCCGGGAAGTTTTCCACTTCGGACGTGGTGGTGAGCTGTCCGCCGGGCAGCACGCCTTCCAGAACCAGCGGCTGCAGATTGGCACGACCTGTGTAGATGGCGGCGGTGAGTCCGGCGCAGCCGGTACCGACGATGACGACATTTTCAACTTTGGCGGACATGGGAATAAGAGGGTGAAATGAGCGTAACATTTCCAACGGTGCAACTCCGGAGATACAGCCAACTGGAAGTTTCTTTTTTGCGAGGCCGATCCCGATCCTTCCCGATCACGCGGGGCGCCGTTTTCGGCGCTTTATGCCCGTGGCTTCATCGCCTGAAGCAAGGCGGTTTTCAGTGCTTCGGTCGAAAATGGTTTGCTCAGCAATGCGGTGACCCCCTCGGCCTGGAGCGCGCTCCGGATATAGGAATCAAAACGGCCACTCATGACCGCGATCGGCGTGGCGATGGGACGCTTTTTCAAGGCCTTCACCAGTTCCACGCCATCCATCAGGGGCATGTTCACGTCGGTGAGCACCAAACCGATTTTATCGGGATTCTCATCGAGCTGCTTGAGTGCTTCGACGCCGTTGGAGGCTTCAATCACCTGATAGCCCAACCGGCGGGAAGCCACGCAAACGAAGGAACGGACGGCGTCATCGTCGTCTACGATCAACAGGCATTTCTTGCCCGTAAATTCCACTTTGGCTCCAAATGGCGGTGTGCTGTCGCTGGCCACACGACTCTCCTTGCGGCGCTTCTCCAGCAGGTCAATCGTTTCTGCGGTCAGCGTTTTCAAGGCCGCGGCCTGAACGGGAGACAGGTCGCGGGGCTGACGATCCAGGATACACAGCGCTCCGAGCGCGAATCCGGCGGGGCTGACGAGCGGCGAAGCGGCGAAAAAACGAAAACCATCCTGGGTAACGATCGGCAGATGATTAAACCGGGGGTCTTGCGTTGCATCCGGCACCACAAAAATTCCCGCATTCCGAAATGCCTGGTCGGAAAAGGAAAGCCCGCGCTCGATTTCGGTTCGGGCGATTCCGTAACGGGCTTTGAACCAGCACCGTTTTTCATCGATGAACGCAACGCCGCCCACCGCCGAACCGCAGTAGTCGGCCGCCCGCCTGGCCAGGGCATCAAATGCGGCCTCCGGGGCCGTATCGAGGATTCGATAGCTGTGCAACGCGGCGAGTCGTGCCTGCTCGTGGTCTGCGTCGATGGCGGAACTGGAAGCCATTTTTGTGACGCTACGAGGCGGGGTTGCTGTCACAACTATTTTCATCGCCGTTCTTTAAAACTCTTTGGTGATGAGAGTAATTGTCGCAAAGCGTTGGCGCCAGAAGGCCGGTTCATGACAGGATTTAACAATAAACTTACCGCGTTTCCGGCTTCAAAATCAGCGGAGCCGGCCCGCTTCCTTCGGGTCGAATAAATCAGAAGAGGACGATCAACGTTATTTAACAGGAGGTGCGGATGGCCACGTCCTTAAGTATCAGCCAAATGTGTCGACGTAGGAGGGAAGATGAAGTAGGCAAACTCGCCTGCGTTATCCGTCGAATTTCCCCAATCCCGACGTAGTTCAATAATGTTATTTTTCGAACGCATCCTTAATTCCAAGCCAGGTGGAGTCAAAGAGCAGCGTCGCGCCACGCGCTACGCCGTGGGTGCGTCGTTTCCAATGAAAGCGATGCTGAACTTGATGGGCCGGGATGAATTTGGCCAACAGCTCGCATCTGCCGATGGTCGCGGCTGGAATTGGGCCGGCAAATTGGTGAATTTTTCCTGCAATGGCGTGAGTATCCAACTGCCGCCGGCGATCATCGCGAAAAAAGGCGATTCGTGTTTGCTGATTCTGTCCCTCGCCGGCTATCAGCTTAACATTCCTTGTCATGTCGTGCATATGCGACCGCATCCGGATTCGGTGCAATTTGGGTTGAGATTCGATTTTCCCGACAAAAATACACCGGCGGGATTTCAGCAGCTGTTGGAGTTGGTCGCGTTTGGTGCGTCCCTCCGGCCCGAGAAACCTCATTCGGCCGTGCCCGATGGGTCTGGGTATATGGTGGAGCATTATCTCGGGGACTTTGATTCGCGTCTCACCGTGTGGCGATCCGCCAACGGCGGCCCGGTGCTGTGGTTTGAGTTTCACCTGGCCAGTTACTGTGTGCGCGGGGACCTCAGTGCCCGCACGTTGGAATTCGCGGCAGGAGAGGGAAAGGATGCAAAGCCGGTCACTCCCGCCCAAGTGGGAGAAATTCACCAGCTGTTCAAATGGGTCGTGCCCAATATCGCGCGGGCCGTGCCTTCCGACGTCCGTCAGTCGCTGCAGAGTTTTGCCGCCTGAACCGCGGCGAACTTGCGTAGGGACAGACTAGGCTTCGATCACCGTGTTGGGTAATTCGTTTTCGTCGTCATCGCGCCGGGGAAAATGCGTCGCCAGCAAATGGCCGGCGCGCTCAATTCCCTGCTGCAGACCGGCGGTGAAATTTCCCTGTTTGAAGTGAACGGACATCGCAGCGGTCAACTCTCGCCAGAAATCGTTGCCGCATTTTTCGTGGACGCCCCGATCTCCGACCACCGCAAAAGTCTGTGACGAGGGCGCCACGAGGATCAGCACAGCATTGCGATCCCGGGTTTCGGTCATCTTGAGCTGCGTGAAAATCTCCTGTGCAGCGGCGAGGGGATTGCCCGCCGGCCGTTGAATGACCGCCACGCGGATTTCCCCGGAGGTCACTCCTTCGGCGCGGGCAATGGCTGCCTCGATGGCCGCATGATCCAGCTGTTTGATGAAAATTGCCTTGTTCATGTCACCATTTGCCTCCCGCGCCGCCTCCGCCAAAGCTTCCCCCTCCGCCGGAAAAACCGCCTCCGCCCGAGGATCCGCCGGAACCCCAGCCACCGCCACCGGGAGGTCCCATCCACCAACCTCCACGGCGCCCGCCAAACACGTACGTGCGTTGATTGCGGCGGCGGGAGAAAGCGATCGAGAGAATGATAAAAATCAAAATGATCCCGAGGTTCAATCGCGTGGAATGCTGCTGGTCGGTCTGGTCTTTTTGGGTTTGGCCCGTTCCCTGGTATTCCCCCTGAGCCGCAGCCATGATCGAGCGCACCGCGGCGCGCATACCGCCATCGACGTCGCCCTGGCGGAAACGGGGGACAATCTCGTTGGAAATAATTCTTTTGGCAATGGCGTCGGGAATTACTCCCTCCAGTCCATAGCCGACCTGCAGGTACACTTGGTGCTCCTGCATGAAAGCAAAAAGCACCGCCCCGTTTTTTTTATCCTTTTGCCCGACCCGCCACGCCTGGGCCACGCGCACCGTGTAGTCCTCGACTGACGAGTCGGATTCCATCCGGGGAAAAATGGCGACCACGATCTGGTTGGAACTGGTGCGTTCAAACTGCTCGAGCGTGGCGTTTAATTC
>JBEHXD010000411.1:0-5246 GCA_048498875.1 Verrucomicrobiota bacterium | reverse complement strand
AGATAATCGCCGCCTGGGTCGCCATGTCCAACCGGGCGAACTTACCCGTGTTCTCAATGGAATACTTCGTGGTTTCCTCGACCTGGAAGGAAGTGACGCTATTCTGGCAGCCTCCCATCAGCAACGCCCCAGCGAAACCGGCGAGAAAGAGAAAGGGGATACGTGGCATGGTGGGTTGGGTCGAAACATTGGACACCATCCCGGGAAAAAGTTCGCACCGCGGAGGGAGAATTACGCATCAATCCACTATCCGCGGGATCACTTCCCGGCCGCCGCCACCTGCCCCAGGGGGGTACCGATCTGATGCGGCTTTTTCTTGGCCGCAAACCGGTGGGTAAACCGATCCATGTAGATGTAGATTACTGGCGTGATGTAGAGCGTGAGCATTTGCGATACGATGAGACCGCCCACCACGGCGAGACCCAACGGGCGCCGCGAATCGGCACCCGCGCCCAATCCCAGTGCGATGGGCACGGCTCCCGCCAGCGCGGCGAAAGTGGTCATCATGATGGGACGGAAACGCACGACGCAGGCCTCGATGATCGCCTTCCCCGCGTCGAACGCCGCGCCCTGCTCCTGCTCCCGCGCAATGGCAAAGTCGATCATCATGATCGCATTTTTTTTCACGATGCCGATCAGCAGGATCACACCAACGTAACCCATGATGTTCAGCTCCTCGTTAAAAAGCCAAAGGGTGAACAGCGCCCCAAACGCCGCCGCTGGCAATCCGGAGAGAATGGTGAGTGGATGAATGAAATCCTCATAGAGCACGCCCAATACGATATAGATCACGACCACCGCCACGATCAACAGGAGCCAGAGACCCTGCAGGGAGGACGCAAAGGCCTGCGCCGATCCTTGAAATCCGTAACTGACCGTGGCCGGCAGCACCTCCCTCGCGATCCTCGAAACAATCGCCGACGCTTCGCCCAAAGAAAATCCCGGACGCGGATTGAAGGAAATCGTCACAGCCGGAAGCTGTCCCAGATGGTTGATCGTGAGTGGCCCCACCTCGCGGTGCAGCGTCGCGACCGATTCCAAGGGGACGCTGCCACCCGGACCACTGCGCAGATAGATCAACGAAAGCGCCTCCGGGGTTTTTTGGAAATCCGGCGCCATTTCCATGATCACATAGTATTGATTGGTGGGCGTGTAGATCGTAGATACCTGGCGCGAGCCGTAAGCGCTGTAGAGCGCGTCCTCGATCTGCGCCGGAGTGATGCCCAGCGCCGCGGCACGGTCCCGTTTGATCTCCACGCGCAGCTGCGGATTGGAAATCAAGAGATCCGTATTTACATCCTGCAGGTCGGGAATCGTCCGCAATTTCGCCTCCATTTTTTGCGACGCCGCGTAAAGTTCCTTCAGGTCACTCCCAAAAAGGGTGAACTGATATTGCGCTTTCGTGAGCGAGCCACCGATGCGGATGGGTGGAAGCAACTGCGGATAGACCTTCAACCCCGGTACCACCGACAGTTCCTTGCGCAATTGCTGGACGACTTCCATCGCCGATGGCCGTTCCTTGCGCGGTTTCAACCGCATGAAAATACGCCCCTGGTTGTTCGTCGACGACGAGCCGCCGGCGCCAATCGCCGACATGAACGAGTCGACGTTTGGATTTTTGGCCACGATCTCCGCCGCCACGATCTGATGGCGCATCATTTCATTGAATGAGACGTCTTGCGCCGCCTCGGTGAAGGCGAAAATCTGACCGGTGTCGTCGGTCGGAATAAAACCCTGGGGCAATCTCATCCCCACGACCACGCTCAGGATCACCATCAACAAGGCCACGAGGGCAGTCATGAGTTTGTGGCGCATGCACCGATGGAGTGTCCGTTCATAAATCGAACTCATGCCGTCAAACATCCGCTCGAAAAATTGATAAAGCCGGCCGTGGTGCTTCGACGCCTTGTCGTGCGGTTGCAAAAACCGGCTGCACAACATCGGCGTGAGCGTGAGCGAAACCACGCCCGACACCAGGATCGCCGCGGTGATGGTCACCGCGAACTCATGCAGCAGCCGCCCCAGGATGCCGCCCATGAACAACACCGGAATAAAGACCGCGACGAGCGAGAGCGTCATCGACATAATGGTGAAACCGATCTCACGCGAGCCTTTGAAGGCGGCGTCGCGCACCGGCATGCCCGCTTCGATGTGCCGGACGATATTCTCCAGCATCACGATGGCATCATCGACCACGAAACCGACCGAAAGCGTGAGCGCCAGCAACGAAAGGTTATCGAGAGTATACCCGGAAAAATACATCGCAATGAAAGTGCCGAGCAACGCCATCGGAATCGCCACCGCCGGAATCACCGTGGCCCGCAACGAGCGCAAAAACATGAAAATCACCAGCACGACGAGACCGATCGCAAGCGTGAGCGTGAATTGCACGTCGTCCACGGATTCCCGCACGGTAATGGACCGATCAAAAAGAATATCGAGGTTAACCGAAGCCGGAAGTTGCGAGCGAAACGACGGCAGGATGTTGCGCACCCCCTTCACCACCTCGACGGTGTTTGTCCCCGGCTGACGCTGCACCGCCAGCACGACGGCGCGGGCCCCTTTGCCGCCCGTGTAGAACCAACTGGCCACCCGATTGGATTGCACACTGTCAATCACGCGGGCGAGCTCGGCCAGCCGCACCGGCGCACCATTGCGATAGGCCACGACCAGATTCGCAAACTGCGAGGTGTTATCCAACTGCCCCGTGGCCACGACCGTCATGGCCTGATGATTGCCATCGAGCACCCCCGTGGGGAGATTGACATTATGGGCCGAGAGCGCGGTCTGGACCTCGCTGAGCGTGATGCCGCGACTGGCCAGCGCACGAGGATCGAGCTGCACCCGGAGGGCATATTTCTGCGAACCGAAAACCTGGACCTGGGCCACGCCGTCAATGGTGGAGATGCGTTGCGCCAGGATCGTCTCCGCATATTCGTCGACGACGGAAAGCGGCAGAGTAGGCGAACTCAGCGCGAGAAAGATGATGGGGGAATCGGCCGGATTCGTTTTGCGATAGGAAGGCGGAGCCGGCATGTCGATCGGCAGGCGGCGTTGCACCGCGGCGATGGCCGCCTGCACGTCCTGGGCGGCCGCGTCGATGTTGCGCTCAAGCGCAAACTGCAACGTGATCGTGGTGGTGCCAATGCTGCTGCTCGACACCATCGAATCGATGCCGGCGATCGTGGATAACTGTTGTTCGAGCGGGGTCGCGACCGCCGAGGCCATCGTTTCGGGCGTGGCCCCGGGCAATGCCGCCGTGATGACGATGGTGGGAAAATCGACATTGGGCAGATCACTAACCGGCAGAAGCCGGTACGCCATCAGGCCAAAGACGCAAAGCGCCGCCGTCATAAGCGTCGTCATCACCGGACGGCGGATGCAGAGTTCTGGTAAATTCATGACGAAAGAAAATTATTTTTTAACCGCTGGGTTTGCCTGATCCAGGCTTTTGGCTTCCACCTTCACGCCCGGCAGCAATCGCAGCTGTCCATCGGTAACCACGGTCTCACCCGCTTTCACACCCGATGAAAGCAAGGAGATATCGTCCATGGTCCGCAGCACCTCGACGGTCCGCAACTCCACCGTATGGTCCGGTTTCACGACGTAAATCTGGGCGCTGTCCTGCCCGGTTTGAACCGCCGACGTTGGCACGACAATGGCACCGTGATCCATCCCCATTTCGGTGTGGACCTGCACAAACTGCCCCGGCCACAGTGCATGATCGGTGTTCTCGAAGATCGCCTTCAGGACGATCGTACCCGTGGTGGGATCAACGCTGTTGTCCATAAAAGACAACCGGCCATCACTGAGGGTGAGATTCGCCGCATGATCGACGACCGTGACTCGGACCTCGCCGGCGGCGAGCGCCGCGCGGATTCGCGAAAGTCCGTCCTCGGGCACAGAGTAGGCAACGGCGATCGGCGTAAGCTGGTTCAGATTGACAATGGTAAAGTTGTTATCGTTCGCCTTGATCAGCGCCCCCTCGTGAAGTTGCAATTGTCCGGTGCGACCTGCGAGCGGCGCCTGGATTTCGGCGTAGCTCAGCTGCAGTTCCGCGGTCGCGAGGGCCGCGGCTTTCGACTGCACTTCGGCCTGGGTGGTTTCCGCCTTCGTCTGATATTGCGCATAGGCCTCCTTGGAAATTGCCGACTGTTGATCGAGATGCGAATAGCGCTCGGCATCCACGGTCGCCTGTTTGGCTTCCGCCTGCGCGGTCGCCAGGGCCGCCCGGGCCTGCTGCACGGCGTTTTCAAAAGGGCGACGATCGAGCGTCACGAGCGGATCGCCCGCCTTCACTTCCTGACCTTCCTGAAAATGAACCTGGGCGATGATGCCGTCCACCTGAGACTTCACGCTGACATTGCGCAACGCCTGGACGCTGCCGATCGAATCGATCCGCCGCGGCACATCCTGCTGCACGGCGACCGCCACCTGCACCGGGATGGCCGAAGTCGCGGCGGCGGTCTTGGCCGCCGGGCCGTGATCACAGCCGGACAACAATTCAAGCAACACGAGCGCGAAAAGGAATGAAATTAGCGACAAACGACGTGGGTTCATGAGAAAATTATTGGGCCAAGCCCGTCAACCGGAGCAGATTTTTCTTAATGACGGTCAATTCCGTCAAAAGTGTCCGTCGATGTTGCGGGGAAACTCCTTCCAGGTACTCCTCCCGGAGAAGTTCCGCCCGCAACTCCAGATCCCGAATGGTTCTCCGCGCGCGCCCGGTCAGCTTCAGGTGGTAAGCCCGACCATCGTTCGCCTGTTCATCCCGCGCGATCCATCCGGCTTTTTCCAAGCGTTCCGCCTGGCGGCTGATTGTAATCTTCTCCAACTGGAGAACCTCGGCCAGATCGCTCTGTGTGCAACCCGGTTGGCGCGCCAGGTAATAGAGGAAGAGCCACTGCGCACGGGTCAGACCAAGATCGCGAACCCGCCGGTCGAATTCAAGCCGGGCCAGCCGGCTGATGTCGGCGAACAGGAAGCCAAGATTGCGTTCGATGCGAGGGCGGGCGGCGGGCATGGGGAATCATTTGGTAAGCTAGCTTACCATTTAGGCAAGAGCGTCCTCGAAGGCCTGCGTGCATTTGGATTGGCCCCCGCCGGGCCCGTCGCTAGACGATACCTCATGTCTTTCGTTCTGGCCCTCGATCAGGGCACCACCTCCTCCCGCGCCATCGTTTTTGACCGCCGGGGGCTCGCCCGGGGCGCGGCCCAACAGGAACTTGCCCAACATTATCCCCGAC
>JBEHXD010000410.1:0-5282 GCA_048498875.1 Verrucomicrobiota bacterium | reverse complement strand
TGTGATACGTGTCGAAGGCGAGCTTCAAGTGCGGGTCGCGGAACTCTTCGATCAATGCGAGCGCGTCGCTCGTGTCGTTCAGAAACGTGCACTCGGCGGAAGCCTCGGGATGCATCGGCTCGAGTGCGAGCTTCACGTCGAGCTTGCGCGCGTACGGCAGCAGCTCCTTGAGTGCGTCGCGCAGCAAGCGTTTGGCGTGGTTGTGCGTGTGGCCGCCGCGCGAGCCGGTGTAGACGATCAAGCAGCCGGCGTTCATGGCGTTGGCCAGTTCGATGGCGTCGCGGGCATCTTCGAGGCCGTCGCGATGGGAGCGGCCGTCGCTCCCGGTGAAGCCGCCGCACCATTGCACCGAAACTTCGAAGACAAATCGATTGCGCGCCGACTGATAATCGGTGAACAGCTGGCCGAGATAAAACGAATTGAAACCGCTTGTGCCGTCGGAATTGGTCACGGAGGTTTCGTATTTGTTTATCTTGAGCGAATAATTGCCGTCCTTCGTACTCAGCAAAATGCCGTAATCCTTGGTCTTGCCGGTCGGAGGCGTGAGGGGATTGCCCAGTGGACCAACCCGCCCCGCCTTCGGTTGAAAATTTTCCGAGCGGTTGTAGAAGAAACTGACATTCAGCGGCAGCCGGTCTTTCAGGAGTTGGTTCAGGTGCACGACCCCGCTCCAGCTGTTGGAATTGTCTTCCACGATGCTGTAAGCCGTCGGCAATTTAAAGACACCGGAGTCCAGGATCGCCCGACCTTCCGTGTCGCGATCAGCGCTTTTGCTCCAGGCGCGTGCTTTGTCGGTGCGATAACCGTACATCCCGACGAATGCGCCATTCCAGAAATAACCCTGCCAGTTGATGGCCGAGGATTCCGTGATCGTCTTGCCCAGGCTCGCACCCGTGGTGTTGGCGTCGCGGTTGCCGGTTTCCGAATTGGTGACGGTGATCGGCGTATTGATCCAGCCGCGATAGTTGGCGGGATTTTCCGACTGCGTGGAATTGCGGGACGCGTGGCCCACGGGAAAATTGGTGTTCACCCAGGGATCGGCGGGATTCACGCCGGTGGCGATCCAGGTGGAATCAAACGCTTTGACGCTTCCGCTCGTGACCACCGCTGTTGAGGTGGGATTCGGGATGTTGGCTCCCTGCGCGGTGCTGATTCCGGTCAAGGCATTGCCGAGATAGATCACGGGGTAAACCGCGCGCACGCTCGAATTGATCGTCGCCGGCGCGGAACCAAACCCGTTGATCAGATCCTTGTAGGCGTTGTCCGCGACATAGTGGACAAAGTTGCGACCGGAAGATTCACGCGTATCATCGCTGTAGAGGCCGGTGAGAGTGTGATGGCCTAGAATACGCGTCAAAAGCGAGCGATGCTGGCCCTTGTCGAAATCGTGTTTTGCGTAGGCCGTCAGGCGAAATGCTTCGCGATCCGACCGGTTGCTGTTGCCGCCGGCCCCCGAGTCCGCGATGAACGCCCGGCCGAAATTCGGATTGGTCGTGCCGTCCGCCTCAGTCTGGATCACATCGACGTAAATTTGCTGACCTTTGTCGGTCATGAAATTCATCTGGCCGTTGTCGTAATGCTGCTTGTCGAACGCCGCCTCGATGCCGAACTTCCCGTTCAGGAAAGTCTGGGAAAGATTCAGGTTGAAGCGGTGAAAATTCTGCCACTCGTACTTGTTCGGACCATCGATCAGTTCGTTATAGAAATCGAAAATCGACGGATCCGATAGCGTCAGATTGCGCGTGAGGCCGAATTTGGCGCCGGGCAGATTCACCTTCTTGGAAATATCGCGATAGATCGTGATCGACGACATGCGGCTGAATGGGATGCCCCTGATGCTCTTGTCGATCGCACCATTCGTGCCGAGGCCGCGCACCGTGCTCGGCTCCCAGTTCACCAGCGTTGCCGATGCACTGTCACCGCTGCTAAAAATCGCCATCGGGTTGCCGAAATAGCCCGCACCAAACTGGCCGCCGAGCCACGGCTGCCAATAGGGATTCAACGTGCCGCTTACCAGACCACCGGTGTTGTTATAATTCTTTACGAACTGACCGCGTCCATCCGCGCCAATCGAGGCAATATCGGTGTCCTGCAGGCCGCGCGCATCAAACCCTTTTTTATTGAGATTCGCATAGGTGAACGGGACGCCGTTGGCGTCGTAACCCGTCGCCGTGCCGGTCAAAAACCACGGAGTCACCGAGTCACCAGGGGTCAGGCTGCGCGGACGATTGCTGCGGACCTGGCCCTGCTCGAAGTCGGCCTTGAAGGTCGTATGCGCGGACCCTTTGTTCAGCATTGCGGGCTCGTAGCGCAACGCAGCGGAGATGCGCTTGTCATCCTGATAGGCGGGCTTCTGCTGAAATTTTTCCTTGTTGAGCAGCGCGTTCACCCGAAAAGCCAGTTCACCCGGCAGCAGCACTTGGTTGAAGTCGAGCGTGGTACGCACACTGTTGAAACGGCTGTAGCGAACCTCCGCCTGCCCTTTCGTTTTGAACCCCGCGCTCTTGGTCCCGGCATTGATGATGCCGGCCGGGCTGCCGAGGCCGAAGAGAATCGCATTCGGGCCGCGCTGGAAATCGACGCGATCGACATTATAGCTGTCCCACGGAATATCCGTCAGAAAATAGTTAACTGTCGTATCCGCGGCAGCCAGACCGCGGACGCGCGTATTTTGATTGGGATTCGAAAACTTCCCGGTCTCATCGAGCTGCGTGCCGCTGCCCGCATTCGCCATGTTGCCGTAGATGTTGCCCACCTCGGTGTTGGTGGTGTACTGCAGCAGGGTCTCGTTGCTGGTCGCACCGATGTCGCGAAGAAACTGGGACGTTACCACCGAGATGGCCGAGCCCACGTCCCGCAACTCCGTGTTGAGGCGGTTGCCGGCGAGCGATGTCGCGGCCGAATAGCCGTTCTCGTCACTCGACGTTACCTCGAAAGGGGAAAGGACAATTACATCCTTTTCCTCGAGAGGTGAAACCGTCTCTTTCGCGGATTCCGCCAGGCGTGGACGCGCCACATCCTTCGGTGCTTCAGGAACCACGGCTTTTTTCACGGCCAGTGCGCCGGTCTTTTCATCCTGCACCGCCACCAGGCCGGTTTTTTCCAACATGGCGTCGAGCGCCTCGCGCGCACTGAGTTCGCCATGGACCGCGTTGGTCTGCCGTCCCCGCACCAACTCGACGGGATAAACAATCTGTTCCCCCGACTGCTCGGAGAAAGTCTTGAGGGTGGCACTGGCCTCTCCGGCCGGAAGATCAAAATTCTTCCGGGAACCGGAGGCCGCGTGAACCGCGACGGTGAAAACGAGGGCGCTTAAAACGGACGCAACGAGTCCGTGAAACTTCCGGCGACAAGACCGGACAGACGGGGTGGGTATAGTCATGGGGTTGATTTGCACCTCGTAGACGAGCCGCCCCGGAATTTCCGTTAACAGATTTTAAACCGAATCGAAAAATGATTCACGCGTCGATTCGCTCAACGGACCCGCTTCAACACAATTTCATTCCCCCGGGTCGTCGACGAGACACCAAAGCCGAGATCCAGCAGGCGTACAAAGGCATCGACGTTATCCGCGCGAAATTTCCCCTGCACCAGAATCGCCCCGGTCGAATCGTCGCCAATCACCAGCTTCCGCTGATTGTAGCGGTTGAATTCCTCCGCGACATCGCGCAGCGGCATCTCGACAAATTCCAGCCGCAGCCCCTGCCACGACATGGCGCGCTCGATTTCCGCAGGCGTCACTTCCCGGATTTGCATTGGCGCAATCTCCTTCATCACCTCCGGAGCCACCGTGCTGATGACCGCCTGCTGGCCGGCGACCAGGTGGGAAAGTTCCCGTGGCATCGGGGCGGGCTGTCCGGGCGGAACCGCCTGCGTCTCATCGAGCCGCACCTTGCCTTCGGTCACCAGTACCGACACCGCGCGCTGGTCCAGTTGCACGCTGAACGCGGTACCGACCGCGCGCACGGCAAACTTGTCCGCGCTGACAATAAACGGACGCGCCGGATTTTTCGCCACGGTGAAATGAGCCTCACCACGCTCGAGGAGAACATGTCTTTCCTCCGGGGTAAACCGGACGGAGATTTTTGCTCCGGCATTCAGTTCAACAATCGAGCCGTCCTCGAGCGTCATCCGCTCCGGCCCGGGGTGCAGGATTGCATGGTGATGCCCCGGATCCTCGACTTGCGTCCGCCGCCACTGAAAGGACACAAAGGCGACCGTAAGCGCGGCCGCGACCGCCACCGGCCACGTGATCCAGCGGCGTGGCGTCGTGCGTTTGGGTGCAAGCAGGTCCGGATTCGGCCGCGGGCTGTGTTCGGGCCGCCATTGTTTGAGCTGATCCAGCGCCCGCCACGTTTTTTCCAGCCGCGCGATGGCCTCGCCATGAGCGGGGGATTCACGCAGCCATTGCAGATAGGCATCCTGTTCCGCGGCGTCGAGCTGCCGGTCGCGTTTTGCCAGCCATTCGCTGGCCGCCTTGATGATTTCCGGGGAGAAATGAGAGGAGGAATTCATGGGCGTCAGGGCAGACCGAGGCGGGCGAGAAATTCAGCGCAGCGCCGCATGCCGTTGGCCACCTGCGCCTCCACCGTGTGCTCTGCAATTCCGAGTTGCGCGGCGATTTCCTTTTGGGAAAGGCCGTAGATTTTCCGCAACGTCAGGACCTGGCGGCAACGGTCGGGCAGCGATTGGATGGCTTGGGTCAAAAGTTCGAGTTCCTGGTTGGTCGCGGTGGTGTCAGCCGGAGTTGGTCCGTCCTCATAGACGGACAGCTCCGCCATTTCCGCTACCGGTTCAATGCGTGCGACCTGCCGCCGGCGCAGTTGATCGAGGGCAAGATTCTGCGCGGTGGTAAACAGCAGGGCCTTGGGCGACTGCACGGGAACTTCGGAACTCGCCCGCCAGACCCGTGTGATCGCCTCCTGTACCACATTCTCGGGATCCGTCAGCGCTGGAAACCGCCCCTTGAGCCACGCCCGCAATGCTTCCCGATGCACCTGCACCTGGGTACGAAACCACAGGGCGGAATCGGGATTGTCGGGCTCAAGGTCCATGGGGGTAGACATACCTATGGCCCACTAAGTCACGTCACCCGGCCGATGAGTCGAGTGCAATATTCACCCGACCGGCACCTCAAAAAATATTTCGAAATGCCCTAACGGAAACCCGCCGTTCGTCCGTCTAAAGGCCCTCGATCAGTGGCGATGCATTCACAAAAGGGACAGGAACTCATTCGACTTTGCCCGCCAGAGCCCTCCGGTTCGCCGGTGCCAAAAGCCGAT
>JBEHXD010000409.1:0-5296 GCA_048498875.1 Verrucomicrobiota bacterium | reverse complement strand
CGCCCGCCGCATTGTGGGCCCGCTCTCGCAATTGCGAGGGAGCGCGACCCGGCTCGGGGAAGGTGATTACACCCACCGGGTGAATGTCACCACCGTCGACGAAATCGGCCATCTCGGACAGGTGTTCAACCAGATGGCCGCGCAGGTGCAAAAGCGGCAGGATGTCCTCGCCGAGCAGGACTGGCTGAAGGGCGGTCTCGCGAAGTTCGCCACATTTTCGCAGCAACAGCACGACGCCGCCGTGATCGGCCAGGCGGTATTGAACGAACTGGCCGCGCATCTCAACGCCCGCCCATCCGTGCTCTACCGCGCCACCGGCACTGAAAGCGAACCGGTGCTCGAACTCTGCGCCAGCAATGCCGCGATCAATCCTCCTCCGCGCATCAATCCCGGGGAAGGTCTCGTCGGCCAGTGTTTTGTCGAAAAGCGCCGCCTGTTGTTGGCCGATGTTCCCTCGCGTTATCTGCGGCTGAGTTCCGCCCTCGGCGAAACCAAACCGGTTACCGTGCTGGTCGAGCCCCTGCTGTTCGAAGGCCGGATCAAGGCGGTGATCGAACTTGCCTCGCTGCAGCCGTTCACGCCGCTGCAACTGGAGTTTGTCGACCGCCTGGCCGCAAACCTGGGTGTCGTTTTCCAAAACCTGGAATCAATTGCGCGCACGGAAGCCCTCCTCGGCCAGTCGCAGGCGCTCACCGCGCGGCTCGGGGAACAACAGCGGGTACTCGCCGACAAGAACGTCGAACTCGAAGCGCAGGCCGACCGGCTGCGCAAATCGGAACAGTTGCTGCAGGAACAGCAGGTGGAACTCACGCAAACCAACGAGGAGTTGGAGCAGACGAACGAGGAGATGCAGCAGGCCAATGAAGAAATGGAGGAGAAGACCAACCTCCTCGCCAATCAGAAGCGCGAACTGGAAAACTCGAACCGGATCATCGAGAAGGCCCGCGCCGAGCTGCAGGAGCAGGCCCACCAGCTCACGATCACCTCGACCTACAAGTCGAATTTCCTCGCCACGATGTCGCACGAGTTGCGCACACCGCTCAACAGCCTGCTGATCCTGGCGCGGCTGCTCGCGGAAAATCGCGACGAGAACCTGACGGACAAACAGGTGCAGTTTGCACGTACGATCGAGTCGTCCGGCGCCGACCTGCTGGAAATGATCAACCAGATTCTCGATCTGGCCAAAATCGAATCGGGCACCGTGGAGCTGCAGCTCGATTATCTCGCCCCGGAAGATCTCCGTCGCTCGGTCGAGCAGCAGTTCCGGCACGTCGCCGACACCAAGCATCTGCGCTTCGATGTCACCCTGGGCAGCGGACTGCCGGCGCAAATCCACACGGACGTCGGCCGGCTTTACCAGGTCGTCAAAAACCTGCTCGCGAACGCCTTTAAATTTACCGAGCGCGGCTCGGTGACAGTGGAGATCAAGCCCGCCAAATCCGGCTGGACGCGATCGTCCGCCAGTCTCAACCACGCCGCGGACGTCATTGCCATCGCGGTCAAGGACACGGGCATCGGCATTCCGAAGGACAAGCAGGAAATTATTTTCGAATCCTTTCAGCAGGCGGACGCCGGCACGGCCCGCCGGTTCGGCGGCACCGGTCTGGGACTCTCGATCAGCCGGGAGATCGCCGCATTGCTGGGCGGCGCCCTTCACCTGGAAAGCGACACCGGCAAAGGCAGCACGTTCACCCTGTATCTTCCGGCCCACCTCGACGAAAAAGCCGCCCGCGCCCGCGCGGCCGCCCCACGTGCGCCGCAAAAAACCGGATCCGCCGTTCCCGCTCCCGAGCTCCCGGCGCCGCCTTCCGATACACCCATTACGGAAGCGGATTTATACGAAGGCCCGGGAATTCCCGACGACCGCAACAATCTTGCCCCCTCCGATCGCGTGATTCTCATCATCGAGGACGATCCGCGGTTCGCGAGCATCCTGGTCGACTTCGCGCGCGAGAAACGGTTCAAGGCCATCGTGGCGCAAAGCGCGCGCCAGGGACTTGCGCTCGCGCAGCGTCATCTGCCGGTCGCGATCACGCTCGATCTGCGCCTGCACGACGAGGACGGCTGGCTGGTGCTCGACCGCCTCAAGCACGACCAGCGCACGCGCCACATCCCGGTGCACGTCATCTCCGTCGATCCCGGTCGCAGCCGCGGTCTCCGACAGGGCGCCGTTTCCTATCTGCAGAAACCAGTGAGCAAGGACGCGATCAACGAAATCCTCCAGCAGACCGTCGAGTTCATCGAGCGCCCGGTCAAAAACCTGCTCGTGGTCGAGGATGATTCCGTCCAGCGCGAATCAATCCGCGAGCTCATCGGCAACAACGACGTTCACACCACGACCGCGGGCAGCGCCACCGAGGCGCTGGCCGCGCTGGAAAAAGACCGCTACGATTGCATCGTGCTCGACCTGATGCTGCCGGACAAATCCGGCGTGGATCTGATCCGGGAAATCAACCAGCGATTCGGGCTGCATGCGCCGCCGGTGATCATCTACACCGGCAAGGAGCTGTCGCCGCGCGAAGAAACGGAGCTGCGATCGCTGTCCGAATCCATCATCGTGAAGGACGCGCGTTCGCCGGAAAGGCTGCTCGATGAAACGGCGCTTTTCCTTCACCGCGTGCAGGCCAAATTGCCGGAATCAAAACGCCGCATGCTCGACCACGTGCGCAAGCAGGATTCCATCCTCACCGGCCGGCGGGTGCTGATCGTCGACGACGACGTGCGGAATATTTTCGCGCTGACCGCGGCCCTGGAAGGCTACGGCATGGTCGTGAAATTTGCCGAGAGCGGCAAGGCCGCCATCGATGCCCTGCAGGCGGATCCGAACTGCGACGTTGTCCTCATGGACGTGATGATGCCCGAAATGGACGGCAACGAGGCCACCAAACGGCTCCGGCAGGACAATCGCTTCGCCAAGCTGCCCATCATCGCAGTGACGGCGAAGGCGATGAAAGGCGACCGTGAGCGGTCCATCGAAGCGGGCGCATCCGATTACATCACCAAACCCGTCGATACCGAAAAACTTATCTCGCTGCTGCGGGTCTGGCTCTATCGGTGAGTGAGCCTGGCTCCCGCCCAACCGCATGTCCGACTCCGCTCAAAAATCCGATATCCCCGGCACGTCCGCGGCGGAGTTCGAGGATTTGAAGCTGCTCCTCGACATCGTTTATGAGCGCTCGGGGCTGGATTTTCGCGAATACGCCTATTCGTCGCTGCGTCGCCGGGTCGCGCGTGCCGTCATCGATGCCGACGCCGGCACGATTTCCGGACTTCATCTGCGGTTGAAAACGGACGACCAGGTGCTGCACAACCTGATCCGGCTGCTCACGGTCCATACCACCGCCATGTTTCGCGACCCGGCATTTTTCCGGGTGTTTCGCGAAAAAGTCGTTCCGGCGTTGCGCACCTATCCTTTCGTGCGACTGTGGGTCGCGGGTTGCTCGACCGGCGAGGAGGTGTTCTCGCTTTCCATCCTCCTGCACGAGGAGGGACTCGCGGAACGCTGCCGGATCTACGCCACGGATCTCAGCGAGGTGGTGCTGGAACGCGCGCGCGCCGGAGTGTTTCCGCTCTCGGCCATGCAGGACTATTCCCGCAATTATCAGCAGGCCGGCGGCAAGGCGGCGTTTTCCGATTATTTCGTCGCGGATAACGAGTGGGTGATTTTTCAACGCCAGTTGCGGGACAATGTGGTCTTCGGCACCCACAATCTCGTCTCGGACGCCTCGTTCAATGAGTTCCACGTGATCCTGTGCCGCAACGTCATGATCTATTTCCGGCGTGAGCTGCAGGAAAAAGTCCACCGGCTGTTTCACGACAGCCTGGTCACCTACGGTTACCTCGGGGTCGGAAGAAGCGAAACGATCCGTTTCACCGGGCTGGCGGATACCTACGAAGCCGTCGGCGCCCGCGAACGTCTTTTCCGGAAAATCCGATGATCGTCATTGGCGCATCACTGGGAGGCTGCGACGCACTCAGGGAAATTCTCGTGCGGCTGCCTGCGTCGTTTCCCCAACCGATCGCCGCCGTGCTGCACCGCCACCGCGACAGCGACGGCATGATCGCCCCCGTGTTGCAGCGCGGGTGCGCCCTGCCCGTGGCGGAAGTCGTGGACAAGGATCCCATCGTCCCGGGGCGGGTTTATCTCGCGCCATCGGATTATCATCTCCTGATCGAAGGCGACTGCTTCACGCTTTCAACCGATGAGCTCGTGAACTTCGCCCGGCCGGCCGTCGACGTGCTTTTCGAGTCCACCGCGGAGTGGCGGCGGAATACGGCAACTGCGATTGTGCTCACCGGCTCCGGTTCCGACGGCGCCAAAGGGGCCTGCGCCATCGAGAACAACGGCGGGAAGCTATTCGTCCAGGACCCGGCCAACGCCGAAGGTCCATGGATGCCGGCCGCGGCAATCGCAGCCACGCGAACGCCCACCGTCCTGAGCCTGCCCGCGATCGCCGAAGCCCTCCTCGCGCTTTACCCGTCGAAATAGGCGTGGCGGCATCCCCACTAATTGCGGTAACCCGCAATTCGCTGACCCGCGTTTTAGGTAACAAGCCTGTTACCGACTGTTACTTTTCCCGAAGCGCCAGGATCGCAAAGATCTTCCGAGTATCCGGCAGACCGGACGGCATTCAACCGATCATGGCTTATCCGCTCCTTCATCCAAAATCATTTCCGCGCCCTGCTTCGTCCGCCCAACCGGCCGTTGGGGCGCTGGAGCAGCGCCGACCGCTCGAAGCCACGATTAAAACCGCCCGTTCCCTCGTGACCATGCCTCTGGCTGGCGCGCGTTTCCCCTGGTAATGAAGCCGGAAAAAAACGTCCTTTCTCCGGTGGGATTGATGGCAACCCCGGAAGCCACCGGCCCCACGGGCAATGCACTGACCCGCCTTGCGTTTCCCTCGCTGGGAGCGACCTGCGCAGTGGAGTACGAAGCGGGGCTGGGCGCCGCCCAGGAGAAAAATTTTGAGCAGGCAGTGGTGGCATGGCTGACGGCGTTTGAAGCGAAATACTCAGGGTCTATTTCCAGCAGCATCATCAGCCGTATCAATGCTGCCGCCGGATTTTCCTGGATTGCGCTCGATCATGAAACGGACCACATGCTCGAGCTTTGCAACCGCCTGTTTGTGATGACGCAGGGGGTGTTTGATCCCACCGCCCTGCCTTTGACCAAATTATGGAACCCGAAAGGCCCTGAGTGCGCTCTCCCGGGCGCCCCGGAAATCAACGCCGCCCGCCGGCTCGTGGGATGGAATAAAGTCCGGCGCAGTCCCGGAAGAATTTTTCTGCCCATACC
>JBEHXD010000408.1:0-5307 GCA_048498875.1 Verrucomicrobiota bacterium | reverse complement strand
TTACCGCCGAGCAGCGTCTTACCGTATCGATCGCGATGGCATCGTAAAAACATTCTCCCGTCTGCGTATAGACCGCATCGGCCACGAGATTCTTGGTGCCCAGCCCTTCCTCAACGTGCGCCAGGAAATGATCATCACCTTCGATCAAGTAGGCACTCTCGCCGCGCGTGGTCGCCGGCTCCGCATAGTTGTGCGCTGCCAGTTCCCCCGCCGTCGCCCGCGCCGCCTTTTGACAGGCGCGTTTGAACGCATCGAGCTGGTCGTACCGGACGCCGGAGGATTCGTAGGAAAGGGACATTAGAAAGTGAGCAGTAAGCGGTAAGCAGCGGAGAGATACAGCAAGGAATCGGGAATCATGGTTCGAAACTTGTCACTTTCCAACTGATACTTGGTACTTTCAGTAGCTCCGGCCCTCGGCCTTCTCGAAATAATTCACGTACGCCTGGTTCACGACACGATAGCCGCCGGGAGTCGGATATTTTCCAGTGAAATACCAGTCGCCGGTGTGATTCGGCAGCGCCTTGTGCAGGTTTTCGATCGATTGGAAAATGATTTCGATCTCGCCCTTCCAGCCATTCGGCTTCGGCGAAACCAACTCGGTGATCTTCTTCGAGATTTCGTCGGCCGTGAAGGGCTCGTAGATCTTGCGCACGTGATTCACCGGTTCGCCGCGGGGATTCAGCAGTTCGTCGCGGCACAGATTGTAGACTTCGGCGATCAGCGCCGTCTGCCCGCGTTCCTTCAACAGGGTGATCGCCGCTTCAAACGCCACAAACTTGCCGATCTCCGACATGTCGATGCCGTAACAATCGGGATAGCGAATCTGCGGCGCGGTGGACGCGATGACGATTTTCTTCGGGTTGAGCCGTTTCAGGATGCGAAGAATCGACCGGCGCAAGGTCGTGCCGCGAACAATGGAATCGTCGACGCATACCAGGTTGTCCCTCGGCTGCACCACACCATAGGTGACGTCATAGACGTGCGACGCGAGATTGTTGCGCGATTTTTCCTGGCTGATGAACGTGCGCAATTTCACGTCCTTCGTGACAATTTTTTCCCCGCGCGGCCAGTTGTCCAAAATGAGATGGTCGACGAGCGATTCATCGAGCGTGCCCGCCTTGGCGGCATCGAGCAGGGTCTGTTTCACTTCCGCCCGGCGGCGGTGGCGCAGCTCGCTCATCAAGCCGAAATAGGCGACCTCCGCGGTATTCGGGATGAAACTGAAGACCGTGTTGGCGAGATCGCCTTTCACCGACGACCATATCTGGCTGGTGAGTCCCGCGCCCAGCGCCTTGCGTTCGCGATAGATATCCGCGTCGTTGCCGCGCGAAAAATAGATGCGCTCGAAAGTGCACTGCGTTTTCGGCAGTGCCGCTCGAATGCGATCCACCCGCACCGAACCGGCCTTTTTCATCACCACCGCGCAACCGGGTTCCACTTCCTTCACCAGGCTGGCATCGACTTCAAATCCGGTACAAAGCGGCGCACGTTCGGAGGCAAACGCAACGACTTCGTCATTCTCGTACCAGTAGCAGGGACGAATTCCGGACGGATCACGCGCGACAAACGCATCGCCGTTGCCGAGCACGCCCACGAGCGAATAGCCACCGTCCCAGTTGGTCGCCGCCGTGCGCAGCACCCGGCCGGGATCGATCTCTTCGTTGATGCGCCGCGAAATTTCGGCGCCAGGCAGGCCTTCGCTGCGGAGTCCGCGGTAAATCTGCTCGTGTTCGTCATCGAGACAGAAACCGATGCGCTCGAGGATCGCCTGCGTGTCCGTGGCAAAAATCGGATGCTGGCCGATGGCGATCAGGCTGTTGTTCAACTCGCCCGTGTTGGTGAGGTTGAAATTGCCCGCGAGCATCAGGTTGCGGGTCGGCCAGGAACTGCGGCGAAAATACGGATGACACGCGCTCAGGTTGTAGCCGCCCGAAGTCCCGTAGCGGAGGTGCCCCATGTAGAGTTCACCGCAAAAATCGAAATTCTTCTTAACCGTTTCGGGAAACTCCGGATGGATTGTGCCTTCACCCACCAGCGTCGTATAGCGGCTCAGCAATGCCTGGAAAATCTTGTCGAGCGGGTTCGTTTCGACGTTGCGCTCGCGAAACATGTACGGATCGCCGGCGGGGATATCGAATTTAACGCACGCGACGCCGGCACCGTCCTGACCCCGGTTATGTTGCTTCTCCATAAGGAGAAACAGCTGGTAAAATCCCCACAGGGCGGTGCCATATTTCTCCTGGTAGTAAGCCAGAGGTTTTTTCAACCGGACTAGGGCGATGCCGCATTCGTGGGAGATGAATTCGCTCATTAAAAGAAGCTGATTTCGGGGACCCGGTGACAATGGTCAATGGCTTTCTCCGAGGCATCCGAAAACAGCTCAGACAACCCACCAAACACACGAAACGGGCGAAATCAAATGCCCCGATTTATGACACGGGAGCGAATCCTGACGGGGGCTTCGCGCCGAAACCAACCCACCGGATCAGTTGTCTCCCATGACCCTAGTCCGCCGCAAGTTTCCTGCTCTCCATTTAACACCCGCACAGTAATCAACACACTTTCGCCGCGCCTATTTTTCCCATCGCCAAAACCGTTGGTAACCTGTTTCGACTAGGGACTCTTTTTCGACCATGCTGACCCTTCGCGGCTCGCCAGCCCTCTCCACCTTCCGTCTTCAAAAACTTCTGCAGGACCTCAACGCTGCGGGCATTCCCGCACGCGCCGTGAACGCGGAGTTTGTCCACGTGGTGGACGTCGACGGAGAATTGAGCGCGGCGCATCGCGGCGTGTTGGAACAGCTTCTCACGTATGGACCGAGCCGGGCCAACACTGAAATCGATGGCATCCTCCAGGTCGTGGCGCCGCGTCCGGGTACGATTTCCCCCTGGTCTTCGAAAGCCACCGACATCGCCCACATCTGCGGATTAACCGGCATCCGACGCATCGAACGCGTCGTCGCCTACACCATCAATGTCGGCATCGATGGTCCAAGAACCCGCTTTCCGTTCTCTCCCCTCGACAACGCCCAGCGCCAGGCACTCGCTGCCAAACTTCACGATCGCATGACGCAATGCGTGTTCGGCGATCTGGTCGCCTGTGCCGCCCTGTTCCGGCAGGAAGCGCCACGGGCGATGTCGCATGTGCCCGTGCTGGCCGCCGGCCGCGCTGCGCTGGTCGCCGCCAATCTCGACCTGGGCCTCGCGCTGGCCGATGACGAGATCGATTACCTGGTGAAAGCATTCACCACCCTCGGTCGCGATCCAAATGACATCGAGTTGATGATGTTCGCGCAGGTCAACTCGGAGCAGTGCCGGCACAAGATTTTCCACGCCACGTGGGACATCGACGGAAAGCCGCAGGACAAGTCGCTGTTCCAGATGATCAAGAATACCTACCAGCTCCACAGCGAAGGCATTCTTTCCGCGTACAAGGACAACGCCGCGGTGCTCGCGGGAACCCGCGGCGGCCGATTCTACGTCGATCCGAAAACCAACGAATACGGCGCGCACGAGGAAGACATCCACATTCTGTGCAAGGTCGAGACGCACAATCACCCGACGGCGATCTCGCCGTTTCCAGGAGCAGCAACGGGATCCGGCGGTGAAATCCGCGATGAAGGCGCGACGGGCCGCGGTTCAAAGCCCAAAGTCGGCCTGACCGGTTTTACGGTTTCGAATCTGAAAATCCCCGGTGCGATCCAGCCGTGGGAGAAAGACCACGGCAAACCCGACCGCATCGTGTCCGCCCTGGACATCATGGTCGAAGGCCCGCTCGGAGCCGCCGCGTTCAACAACGAATTCGGCCGCCCCTCGATCAACGGGTACTTCCGCACTTATGAGGCGGAAGTGCCGGCGGCACTTCCGGGTGAGCAGTCAGCAGTCAGCAGTCAGCGGTCTGATTCTGCTGCTCACCGCTCACCATCCACCGCTCCCTCCGCCACGGAGTGGCGGGGCTACCACAAGCCCATCATGCTCGCGGGCGGGCTCGGCAACATCAAGGGCAGCCACATCAAGAAGGGCGAAATCAATCCCGGCGACCAGCTGATTGTCCTCGGCGGACCGGCGATGTTAATTGGTCTCGGCGGTGGCGCCGCCAGCTCGATGGCGAGCGGCTCGGGCAATGAGGATCTCGATTTCGCCAGCGTGCAGCGCGACAACGCCGAAATGGAACGCCGCTGCCAGGAGGTCATCGACCGCTGCTGGGCGCTCAACGATGAGAATCCCATTTCCTTCATCCACGATGTCGGTGCCGGAGGCGTTTCCAACGCGCTGCCCGAACTCGTCAACGATGGCGGTCGTGGCGCGCGCTTCAAACTGCGCGCCATCCCGAACGACGAACCGGGCATGTCGCCACTCGAGATCTGGTGCAACGAATCGCAGGAACGTTACGTCCTCGCCGTACCGGCGGCCCGCCTGGAAGTTTTCAAAAACCTGTGCGAACGCGAACGCTGTCCCTTCGCAGTCGTCGGTGAAGCGACGGAGAAAAAGCAGCTCGTGCTCGAGGATGCCCATTTCAAGAACACTCCCATCGATCTTCCCCTCGAAGTCCTCCTCGGCAAGCCGCCGCGCATGCATCGAAAGGATAGTGCGCTGACGCGACCGCTCTCGCCCCTCAATCTCGGGAAATTGTCGCTCGCCGAAGCCGTGCATCGCGTCCTCGCCCACCCGACCGTCGCCGACAAAACCTTTCTCATCTCCATCGGCGATCGCACACTCGGCGGCTTGATCGTGCGCGACCAGATGGTCGGCCCGTGGCAGGTGCCCGTGGCCGACTGTGCAGTGACCGCCGCGTCGTTCGACGTCTACACGGGCGAAGCGATGGCGATGGGCGAACGCACGCCGGTTGCCGTCAACAATGCCGCGGCCTCCGCCCGTCTTGCCGTGGGCGAAGCGCTCACGAATCTTGCCGCCGCGCAGATCGGTGACATCGGCAAGGTGAATCTCTCGGCAAATTGGATGGCGGCGCCCGCGATCCCCGGAGATGGGGCCGACCTCTTTGCTGCCGTGAAAGCCGTCGGCATGGAGCTGTGCCCCGCCCTCGGCATCACGATTCCCGTCGGCAAGGATTCCATGAGCATGAACACGGCGTGGAAGGACCGCACCTCTGGTGAAAGCAAACGGATCACCGCGCCGACCTCGCTGATCATTTCAGCCTTCGCTCCGGTAAGCGACGTTCGCCTCAGCCTCACCCCGCAGCTGGTCGGGGCCGTTGCCCCCAACAGCCTTTCCGCCGCTGACGATTCCTCCAGCGGCACCGTCCTGCTCCTGATTGATCTCGGTCGTTCAAAAAATCGTCTGGGCGGCT
>JBEHXD010000407.1:0-5315 GCA_048498875.1 Verrucomicrobiota bacterium | reverse complement strand
CTTGATGTTGCTATCGGCGGTCGGGATTGATGACCGCCAATCGCCAGAAACCATTCCAAGCGGGAACCCGTCGCCATCGGGCTGTGCACGCCACCGCTTGCTGAGGTGAACCAGTCGAGCGGCCGGGATGTAGCGGAGGTTCAGTAGCGTGTTCTCGGTGGTGGTAACGACGGCACGCTTCACACGTTCGAGGTGGCCGCCATCGACGGAGAAAAATGTTTCCACGTCGAAACCGCGGGAGACCCGTTCCTCCTCCTCACAGGAAATACGGTCGATCTCCTCAGCCCGAGACTCGGCCATTTCGATCAAATCGTGGATATTCTCGCGATTGGCATTGTCTGCGAGATTGAGCCCGGTGAACGGGCAAATCTCCCTGTCCATTTGGTCGTCGGTCAGGAAGTAGCCGGCTTTGCGGCTAATCTTCGCGGCTTTCAAGGAGCCTTCCGCGTCCTGGACCACGAGTTGCGACACGCGGTATTTGCGGCCGCTATGGTAGATGATGTTGAGCGGACCAAACTCCCGCAGCGCGATTGCCCGTGGGCGTGAAACGAATTCACCGGCCATTCCGTCGCCCGTCGGCAGGAAGACACGAATAGGAAGGCGCGTGAAATTGTAGCCAGGGAGAAAACCCTCGGACGCGAGATAGCGATACGGGTAGAACTCTGAAAGTTCAGTGGCTTTGCCCGAAAGATCGTTTCGCAACAGAGCGAGCTGATGAGACGCCTGCTTTTGCTGGCGATCATACTTCCGATACTCGTCCGTGCCTGGCGTAAGGATGCCCGGCTCGATTTTCTGCGTGGCGCGCGTGAGGATCACTCGCGCGGCGCGGTAGAGATGCCGCCAGCGATCAAGGCTTCGATTGAGGGCGTCCGCGATGTTGGTGAGGTTCTGTTCGACCCACTGGTCCGAATACCACGAGCCACCAGACTTAATGAGGTCCGGTTCAAAATCGTGGACGACCCGCTTAAAAGCGGCCTTTAGCTTCTTGAAAGTAGGCGCACCGATTGTGAGGCCGGCCCTGACTTCACTCGTGAGCGCCATCTTGTCGTTGTCGTCGACAATAAATCGCATGAGCGACGGCCGAGCCCCGTTCAGCTCTTCCAAGCCGGGCAGGCCGATTTCGGAAACGACCATCGCATTCAAATGCGACGCCAACAGCTCTCGATTACACAGATCGAGCTTCGGTGCCATTACCGCACCAGAAACGAGGTCCTGCTTGTTCTGGAAGTAGTGGCGATCGTGCGGGGAGTAGCTAGAGCAGTAAGTGAACACGAGCGCTGCCTGCCCGCTTCGTCCGGCACGCCCCGATCTTTGCGCATAGTTCGCGGGATTCGGCGGAGCGTTGCGCATGTGAACAACGCTCAGATTGCGAATGTCGATGCCCAACTCCATCGTGGGGGAGCAAAACAGCGCACTGATCGTGCCTGCGCGGAACAGCTCCTCGCGCTGAATGCGCGTGTCGGTGTTGAGCTGCCCGGTGTGATCCTCGCCGCGCTGTCGCTTCATGCGCGAGAAATCCCGCTCGTAGAGTTTTTTAAAGAAAGCGTTGGGCTGAACTATGCGATCCTTGTAGGAGCGCTGCTTCACGATTTCGGCTCGCACGGTCTTACCGTCGCCGAGTTTCCAGATGAGCTTGTGCAGGCGGAGGCGATAGATGGGAACCTCTTCGTTCTCTTCGTTGCGAGCCGGCCGGGAGCGGAGGTAGTCAGCCTCCTCGAGCTTGGAAAAAAGCTTAAGAATGAAGGCTCGGTAAGCGTCCTTCTTCAGGTCAACCGGCAGATCGTTCGAGCGGACGTAGAGCTTGATGTATTTCCCCAGCGCGCTCGCGGGACCAATGCTGGTGGTCGAAACACCGGCGTTTCGACCCAGATTGTCGAATCGAAGGAAGCGCGGCTCGCGAAGTTCTTCCTCCCGGTCTATGCTCCAAGGCGCCTTTAGGCGCTCGCGGAACTCTTTCTCGCTCTGCCGAAGTCGAGATTCGGACAACAGATCGCTATCAATCGCGTATTCGAGGCGACAGAAATCGAGAACCACGCGAATGAAGTCGGCGCGCTTTTCGTGCGACAGCCCGTTCAACAGTGGAACGTCAGCCCAAAATGTATCTTCGGCCGCGTTCTCGCGCAGGTGCTCGTAGTCGATGTCGAGCAGTCCGCATTGTTCGAGATTGGGGAGCACAATGCGCCAGCTCCGGCGAAGATCGGCGATAGCGCGATAAAGCAAGAAGCTCTGGAAGCACTCTTCGTAGGACCGGCGCACGGCTGGCAACGACGGCTCATCATTCCGATTCGCGAATTCGACGAATGGCAGTTGAAGGGCCTTGAAAACAGCTTCGCCGAGCGTGGCGAAATTCAGTGTTTGCGAAGGCGCTTTTTCTACAGCCTTACGGATCGCAGCGCGAAGCAGGACTACTTGGACAAAATCGTTGAAGTGGCCCGCTTGAAGGGCTGCGTCCTGGCGATTGTCGGTGAAACTGAGTAGTTTTTGATCCTGAGGCTTGAACCCCGCATCGGCGAGCTGGTTGAGAATCGAGAACGCCGTAATGGTCGTCGATGTGCTGCGGCCTTCGCTGCCGAGTTTGGTGAGCTTTGTGCCTTCGTTCGTTTTCGTGTCGTAGAACGTTCCGCTCGTAGGATCGAAAAGTAGCGGCGCGCGCATGAACCAACCCCACCACTTTTTCGGAGTGGTCTCTGAGCAATTACCAAACTCGTCGAAGTAGAGTTTGACGGGGAAAAAATCCTTTTTCTCCTTTCGCGGCACCAAGCCTGCTTTCGTCTGGCGAAGCCACGTCTCGGGCAAGAGCTCGATGTCGTCACTTTCGTCCCAAATCTCTTCCCCGATGATCAGATAGCCGTCATGCGAGTCTTCATCCTCGTCGGACTTCTCTCGGAATTCCCGCGGCTCTAAGCGGTCTCCATTTCGCGAAACGCAAATGAATGGGTGCCCGCTGGACCGGCTGAAGACATTCGGGAAAATCGATTTTCTCTCTTCTTCATCAGGCTTGAAGAGGCCGGGTTCGAGCGTGATGAACCGGTTTTCATCACGGTCGAGAGTGGTATAAACGGAGCCTGTCTGAGAAATGAACTGGTGAAACTTGAATGGGAGAACGGTGTAGCGCTGGCCCGAATCTTGAAGGCGCTTATTGGAAAGACTGATCCACTGAAGGAGCGCTTTGAGGAAATCTCGGCACTGATCTTCCGACTCTCCACTTGCAGCAGCGAGACTCGCTACAATCTCGGGGAATTGTCGGGGCCGGCCGCGCACGAGCAGATTGTCACGAACTTCCAGTGCGATAGCATTCTCCAGCCAGACCGCTACCGGATGCTTTCTCAGATCATCTGTTGAAGCGGAAAACTGGATCGGGCTGCGCATCGCTGCCACCAACTGTTCCCGGCTGGGCGGCTTGCCGTCGAAGCTGAGCGATCGGGTGAGCGTTTCATTAACTACCTGGTCCGCCTTAAAGGCGCGTCCGAATAGTTTCGTCGCGACTTCGGCGACTTGGGCTCGTTGGGAGGCAATGCTCCCGACGGAAACCATCGTTGCCGACGTGCCTATTGAGACAATCTCTGACGCGCACCGAGAGCGGATGCGGCGCACAAGCATCGCCACGTCGGCGCCTTGTCGGCCTCGATACGTGTGGAGTTCGTCGAACACCAAGAATCGAAGATTCTCGTAGATCCCATCTCGAATCGAACGCTCCCGAATTCGAGTGAGGAGCAACTCCAACATCATGTAGTTGGTGAGTAGAATTTGCGGAGGATTCTCCCGCATTTTCTCACGAACCTCCTCTTTCTCTTGACCGGTATATTGGCCGAACGTGATCGGAAACTGCTTTCCCGTATTCGCCTCGTAGTTCTGCTGGTAACGCTTGAACTCATCGAACTGAGAGTTAATGAGCGCGTTCATGGGGTAGACGATGACGGCGGTGACGCCTTTCGCCCCAGGATTGAAAAGCAGATGGTGGAAAATCGTCCCGATGTAGGTGAGCGATTTGCCCGATCCGGTGCCTGATGTGACGACAAAATCTTTGCCGGAGGTGCCGATGCGGATCGCATCGACCTGATGACGGTAGAGCTGAAAGCCCTTGAAGATGTCGCGCAGGTCCGAATGCAGCGTGCCGTTGGACGTAAGTTCGTCCAGGCTGCCAAACATCTCAAAGGACGGATTGAACTGTAGGAGCGGCTGCGGCCAGAGCTTCCCTTTATCTAGCTCCGTTTCGACCTTGGAGCGGATAGCCTCATCCGAAATCTTGAGAAAGCTACGGATGTATGTCGCGTAGTCATCAACGATTTGGGCATGGGTTTGGAAGATATCCATTTGGGGCCGGAAGAAGCAGCCTAGAGATTGCCAACCTGCGATGGCAACCCCGGATGCCCAAAGCTCCGCCCCTAGATGCGCTCCCCTCTAGACTGGCTTTGCCGGACAGCCAACTTGTGGCCGACTTCTACACGCGCGGCCGACTGCCGTAACAGAGATTCGGCTACGCTTTCCGAACCCGTTTCGACGAACGATTTGACCTCGTGTTTGGTCCGAATGTGGTCAGCCGGCCCCATTTCCTTCACCTTGAGTCGTTCGGTGATCACGCGGACCGGATCGCTTTCCTTCCGCAGCGCCATCAAGGCCTGCACGGTTAGCTCGGGGGTTTTCTCAGGATTCATCGGCGTTGCGCTTGAGGATGACGGTTAAGCGGGACGAAGACAGACTTTTTTGAAGCCGTTGGTGCAGTGGCGCACGATGGCGGTGTGGTCGGGCAGCCGACGAAATTCGTGCGGCTTGATCCGATACTCTTCGGACCGCTGATAAGTGTGGGCTGTGTGATCGAGATGAATCGTGCGGGTGGAACGCTCGACGTAGTGTTTGCCGAGCGCGTTCGCACACCGAAGGGCGTCGGTCTCGGATGCGGCCCGATACATCACGAGATTCTTTAGATTCAGGGCGAGGACTTCGGCCTGCTCCTTTGTTTGCGGCGGAATCAGGGACTCGAACGCCTGCGCGGAAACCACGAGCATCAACATACAGTCACGCAGCCTGTCGATCACGTTGAAGTCGCTGGTGCCGTCGGGGCTCGCCGTAATCGCGTTCTGGAACTCGTCGCCCACGTAGACGAGCTGGTTGAGCGCATACTTCTGCCAAGGCGGCAGCGCATACCGGCGCAGCGCGTGGCGGTAGAGGAGCAGTTTCACGACGGTGAAGACGTATTGCCGTTCCGTCGTGTAGTCCTGCGGCACGTCGATGCAGAAGATCTTTCCTTTGTCCACGTCGGCCATGGAGCACGTGTCAGGTTCATCGGAACTGAAAATCTCCGCGATTTCCGGCGT
>JBEHXD010000406.1:0-5332 GCA_048498875.1 Verrucomicrobiota bacterium | reverse complement strand
CCTCGACGGCCAACCCTTTCTCCGCCACGAATTCCTCTCCGCCCTGAAACGTTCGCCCTGGGCGTAGAACCAATTCTGCATCACGCCGTCGTAGACCTGCTGAATCGGGCGCGTCGTGGTGCCGAGAACCAGCCCGGGCGTGTAGAGCGCAGACGCGGTGTTGGTGAGGGCGCCGCCACCGACGATGCTCACGCCGTTATAAGTGGTCTTCGCAGAGTTCCAGAGGGCGGGGTTGAAGTTGGGCAGCGACTCGATGTAGGAGCGGGTCTGCGCGATACGGGGCGAACTCGTGGTCAACGCGAGGGCGCCGGCATACTGGCCGTTGCGCGTGATCACGCCGGTCGTGGGATCGTAGGTCGGTGAACCGGCAGTGCGCCACTCGGTGACGCCATCGCGCGGGGTGAGGGTGTTCGGACGGCTGTTCTCGTTGTCGTATTTCTCCACGAAGGCGCGGAGGATGGTTTTTTGAAACGGACGGGCGGTGATCGCGCCGTACAGCCGGCGGGTGTTGTCGTAGGAGGGCTTGCGGGAGAATTCCCTGTTGTCGACGAGGTAGGCGCCGTAGAGGGCGAGTTTGTCGGCAATCAGACCCTTGTTGAAACTGAAGGCCGCCCGCTGCGAACCCTGGTCGTCGGTGCGCAGGCTCAGGGAAGCGGTGTCGCGTCCGATGACCGCCTGGGCGCTGCTCGAATTCACGATGCCGGCCGGACTGCCCATGCCGAAGAGCATCGAGTTGGGACCACGGCTGATTTCGATGGACTGGACGTTGTAGGAATCGAACGGCACCTGCGCGA
The DNA here is from genome assembly GCA_048498875.1 of Verrucomicrobiota bacterium. Lineage (GTDB taxonomy): Bacteria > Verrucomicrobiota > Verrucomicrobiia > Opitutales > Opitutaceae > Lacunisphaera. The sequence continues at coordinate 4,538 of JBEHXD010000406.1, read as the reverse complement.
TGGACGGATAATAATTGCTCGATGAGCTCGGGACGCCGATGCCGCGCACGCGGTTGGCGGTGGCGTTGGTCTGGGCCTGGCCGTCGCCGTTGGAGGAGAAGCCGGCGTTGACGTCGACGATGCCGTCGTTGCGGAAAGCCTGGATCGCGGGCGTGTAGGTGGAGGAACCCTCGGTGTTGGCCTCGTAGCGGAACACGTCGTTGATATCGAGCGAGCCTGTGTCTTCCATCTGCTGCTTGGTCACCACCGTGATGGAGGCGCCCAGATCGGCGACGTTCATCCGGAGACGACTGCCAGCGAGGGTGTTCTCGGCAAAGTAGCCCTGATCCTTCTTGGTCGAAACCGCAAAGGGAGAGAGCACGAGCGTTTCCTTGTCCTTTAATTTTTCGGGCTCACCGGGCGGCGTGGAAGCGGCGGGGTTGGCCACTTGGGCGAACACCGGCAGGGCGGCGGAGAGAGCGAGCAACGGCGACAGGAAGCGCCGGAAACGAGTCGAATACGGTTTTAACGGAGTCATCGGTTGGGGTGAGGTGAACTCGCCATCGGGAAAGATGGCGGAGAATCAGATTACCCGTTCCGCACCGGAAAATAATAGATAAGGACCGCACAAAGGATGGTAGGAAAACGACACGGAGCAGTGCGCGGCGTATGCGTTGGATTGTGAAGGTGGAGCGCATTGACCCCAATGCGCTGGTTCGAGAGGTGCGTGAATCAGCGTCTTGAGGTCAAGCCGCTCCACCTCGGCGCGACGTGTCGACGCCCGCCAAGCTCACTGCTTATTCGCGAGACGCCGACAGATCCTGGATTTCGATCTCCTTGAATTTCATATCCAGCGGTCTCCCGGCATGAATCTGGAAGGCGATGAAGCCTTTCACCCCAACGTGGTACTTTTGATGGACGTCGTCTTTCAGGATGTTTTTCGCGTCCACAAAATCCATCACGGTGACGCCGTTGAGTACGCAGCTGATGTGCGATCCGATCGCAGTGATTTCGATCTCGTTCCAACCGGGACCTTCATCGGCAAAATAGTGGATCAAGCCGGGAACGGCCATCGACGCCTTCACTTCGCTGGTTGGCAAGTCCGGTGAGAGGAAGCGTGTCACGCCCGCAGTCATGTCGTACAGCATCCCGGTGCGCCAGGGACCGGGTGGATTCAAATCCAGCTGAGGCCCTTGCATCCCGGCCTCGCGGTCGATGCGACTGCGAATCTGAATGCCGCTGTTGCCGCGATCGCTTCGAATGGACTGGAACTTCAGTCTCAGGACAAAATCGCTGTATTCCTTTTTCGTGACGAGCCACACGTGATCCTTGCAGAGATTATCCGGCGCGACAACATGCGCCCAGATCGCACCTTCCTGCACGGTGACAACCTGCCGGTTTTTGTCGGCCGGAGTGGCCTCAATCGTCCAGGCGGAAAGATCACCGCCGGAAAACAGCGAGGTCCATGACGTATCACTTCCGGGCCCAGCGGCGGAAAAACATTTAATGGCCGCAAATCCACCGAGAAGAGAAAGATGGGCAAGGATGCGGCGCAGGGAAATCATGGCGGTTGCTCGTGTGAGCAGTGGTTTCATTGGTTCAACGCAGGGTCGGACCTTGGTCCGACCTCTCACACGAGGTCGGCGCAAGCGCCGACCCTACACGGGAAAATGCGTCAGGGATGGATGTGATATTCCGGCGAGTCCACGCGAGCGGTGGCGAGGAAATCGCGCATGCGCGCCACGACGTCCGGGTGCTGCGCCGCGACATCATGGGCTTCGCCGATATCATTCGGCAGATCGTAAAGCTCGATACTGCCCGTGAGCCCGCGACGGAATCCCTTCCAATTGCCCCAGCGCACGGCCTGCTCGAACGGGCCCTCCACATCCTCCCAATAAAGGAAACGCTGCGAGAGATCCTGCGGCTGGCCGAGCAGGGTTGGCACCACGCTCACGCCGTCGATGTGTTCCGGCGTTTTGGCGCCGGCCAGCTCCGCGAGCGTCGGCATCACGTCCACGAACGACCACACGGCGTCCGAAGTCGTGCCGGCAGGAACCCGGCCGGGCCAGCGCACGATCATCGGTTCGCGAATGCCCCCTTCGGAGAGATCGCGCTTGTAGCCACGCAACGGTCCATTCGAGTCGAAAAACTCCACGATCTTCGTCTGCATCGGCTGGGGCTCGGAGCGCGGCCCGTTATCGGACGTGAAGACAACCAGCGTGCGCTCGTCGAGTCCGAGTTCCTTGAGTTTCGCCATGACGCGGCCGACGATGTCGTCGACGTAATTTACCATGAACGCGTAGTGCTTCATCGGCTCCGGCCAGTCCTTGTCGGCAAACTGGCCGAACCGCGGCGCCTGATACGGGCTGTGCGGGAGATTCAACGCAAGATACAGAAAGAACGGCCGGTCGCGGTTGGACTCTAAAAATGCCGACGCCTCGTCCATGCACATATCGGGTTCGTAACGGCCCGTCGCGCCTTTCAGATTTTGCGGCACCTCGACCAGTTCGCGGTTGTGCATGCGACCCGCCGGAAAATAGGTCGTCGAGTAGGTCAGCGATGCGCTGATCAGCCAGCCGTGAAATTCATCGAAGCCGCGATCCATCGGACCGGCGCCGGGATTGAACCCGTCGAGATGCCACTTGCCGACCACGGCGGACCGGTAGCCCGCGGGCTTCAGCACATCACCGATTGTCCGGTCCTCGAGCGTGAGATTCATGCGACGCAAAACCGTCTCACCTTTGAGGCCCGGCAGTCCGCCTTCATCCGCCATGTTACCCCGAATGCGGGTGTGCCCCGTATGCAATCCCGTCATCAGCGCGCAGCGCGACGGTGAACAGATCGCACCTCCGGCGTACGCCTGGGTGAAACGCATCCCTTCCCCCGCCAGCCGGTCGATGTTGGGCGTCGGGATTTTCGTCTGCCCGTAACAGGCGACATCGCCGTAGCCGAGATCGTCAGCGAGAATGAACACGATGTTTGGCCGAAGCGGCTCGGCCGCGACTGCCCGGTGCATTGACAAGGCTGCGGCCATGAATGCGCACGTGGTGACCAAACCGCTGATTTTTGTAGGGGTTCGCATAAGGAAATCCAAAATTTACGGTGATTGAATGGGATCAAGTCCGGGTAATTTTTAACGTAAGACGCTTTTGCCCCAAGACCGCCGTGTCTGACTCATTCCCCTGTTCACTCCGTTTTTCCGGTCGAAGGCGACGTCTTGATCCGGAGGTGCCGGTATTCCATTTGATCGCGATCCCCTTCCAAACCGATCGGGCCGTTGGCCGGAAGTTTTAGCGCCGCCTCGAGCACCTCGCCGTTGCAGGTGCAGCGCGCGACTCCGTCGGTCACCACGATCTCGATTTCGTTCCAGTCCTGCGGCCGGTATTTTTTCAATTCCTTGTAGGGACCCGCCACGAGGTAATCACGGCACTGGAGTTGCGGCCCGCGCACATAAATGCCGCTGTCCGCATTAACCGCGGCCCGAAACTCCAGCCGCAGCACGAAATTTCCCGGAAACTCCTGGCGGGTGAAGATTTTTTGGATCTTCCGGGGCGTGCGCGGATGCACCACGAGCGCGCCATCACTCGCGGTGTACCGTCCGTCGGGGGTGCCGGCCTTGCCGTCGAAGCTGTGCACGACGGCGGCATCGGCTTTGTCGTCGGCGCGAAAGCACCAGCCGGTGAGATCGTGACCATTGAAGAGCGGAACGAAGCCCGACTCAGACGCGGGCTCCTCCGCCGACCATGCGGTCAGGGTGACGCAAACAAACAGCAGGACGGGGTATAGGACTTTTTTCATAAGTGGGGGTGGCAATTTTCCGGCGCGGAATCGCGCGGTGTTATCGTTCCCTCTCGGGTTCACGCCAGAGAACGGGTTCGCCCTCGGCGACTTTGATCCGGAGCCCGGAAAGATCGGGATTCTGCACTGCGAAGAGCTGAAGGCCGCTCTGGGCCGTGAGGTCACAATTTTCGAATTTGAGATCCCGCATTGGGCTGCCGTCCAAACCAGCGACAACGCCCACCGTCTTCACGGTACCGGTAATATTAACCAGTCGCACATTCTTCACCTGCGTCAGCTCCCTCGCCGGCGGAGCCAGCGGCGGCAACATGCGCCAGGCCAGTTCAAAGCTGAAGGCGCGATTCACGTCCTTCAGCTGGAAATCACGGAATTCGATGCCCTCGATCACACCGCCACGGCTCGGCTGCGATTTGATTCGCGCCGCGTTACCGGAGCCGGTGAAGGTGCAGCGCTGGACCAGCACGTGGCGAATGGAGCCGCTGACTTCCGAGCCCATCGCCACCCCGCCGCCCGAACCGAAACTGCAGTCGCTGATAACAATGTTCTGCGAGGGACGGTTGACCCGCAATCCATCCGCGTCCTTGCCGGCCTTGATGGAGATGTTGTCATCGGTGCAGGAGATGTCGCACCGGGCGATGCGCACGTCCTCCGAGGAATCGACATCGATGCCGTCGGAGCTCGGGATGTAATCGTCGATATGAATGGCCAAGTCCTCCGCCACGACGCCGCGACAATAGAGAAACACGAGCCCCCAGCTGGCC
>JBEHXD010000405.1:0-5338 GCA_048498875.1 Verrucomicrobiota bacterium | reverse complement strand
CTTCCCGCATGCGGGAGCCCGCGCGCCGAAACGCTTCCGCGGTGGTGACGAGTACACTCTGTATTTCCCGCGGTTTGGGGGTCGACTCGCTGCCTCCCTCCGGCCTCGATGCCAACTCTCCTTTGTGAAGCAGTTTTTCCACGTCTTTCGGACGCGAATATCTCATTAGCTTCCGATACAAGGTGCGCAGGAGCCTCGTGTCGTCATCGGCTTCGAGATCCGCTGCGAAACCATCCGCACGCGGCAGGATATCGGTGTAGAGCACCAGGTTGGTCAGCGCGGAATCCTTTGGTACGGTCCGGGCGATGTCGGCCTTGGAAAACGCTTTATTCAAGTGGCTGCGCTTTATCACCCACACTCGCACCTCCGGCGCCTCGAGCTCCAAGGGGTTTTCAAAATTAGGCTTCGCTTCGGTGTTCACCTCCTGGACTACATAGGCCTGCTGCGGAATCTTCAGGTCCGACGGTTTGGGATCGGCAGGCAGCTTGGGTCTGGCTTCGAGGAATAGAGACGTGGTGAGGTTGGTGGTGTCGGTGGCGTACATCGTCACCTCGGCGTCGGGGTTTTCGAAGGCGATCGCATCGCACGCCAACCGTGCCCCACTGTAGCCGGCCAAGGTGTGCAAAACCTTTTCCCGTCCGCTGGCGGGGAACATCAGATTTACGACGGCGCTGGGACCAAAAACGAGTATCTTTGGTTTGCTCATGCTTGATTTCCCCGGGCGCGTTTCCGCTCTTCGATTTCTCGCTTCTCTTTATTGTATGCCTCGCGCAGTTCCTTGAGGATCCGATAGGTCGCAACGCTGCTCGTTTGAAGCATCTTCTTGATCAGCTCGTCGCGGCTGTCCTTGTCGGCCGTCGCATATTCTTGCTTGTGCAATTCTGCAAACTGGAGACAGGTGCGAAGTTGACGACCGACAATTACGTTGAAGTCACGCACCTTGACCAACTCCTCGCTCGCCCGGGTGCGTTGTCGCGCCCGGGCTCCACAAGCGCGCAAGAGGTCGTTCCATTGAAGATATGAAGCATGCTTCACCGGATGCAAACCGTGGAATTCGTAGAAGTCTTTTCGAGCCGGCATGCCAGCGCCCCGCCGGGCCCGCTCTTGGGCGCATTCCAGCGAAGTGATCTCGTCGATTAGGCGACAGGATAAGCCGGCGCTATGGGTCTTGGCTTGGACTCCCACCATCCATGAGCCCGTGCAACTGTAGCCAGTCGCGGACGATCGGGAGTCGATCGAGTTTCTTTTGCCAGCGGAGGTCAGCAGCGTTCCGACTCCCGCCCCGTTTGGGGTCCGTACGCTTTCGAAAAAGTCATGCCGCAGTTTGTGCCGGCGGCTGAACTCTAGGATGTCGCGGCAGTCAAGCGAGCGCGCCTGGGGAGCATACTTCGAAAAGTCGGAAGCACCGGCAAAATTTTTTTCTGACGGAACGCGAGGTTTCTCGGCGCTTCCCCCGATCTGGAAATGAGGATGCGAAAGGCTTTTCACCGCGACTTCGGCGAAATCCCGTGTCCAATCCCCGAACCTGTTTGCGATTACCTCGCAATCCACCGATCTTTGGTGGGTTGGTTTCTGCCAGATGCTGTCGAGTTTTTCCTTTGCGTCTGCGACCTGCTGGCAAAGTGCATCAAACTCTTGGCCAAAAAAGCCGCTGCCGTGCGTGGCTCCGACGGAGTTTCCGGTCTGATCGCGCTTTTGAGCGGGATTGCCCAAAGCAAAACGGACAACGCCCACAAACCTTTCGAGGCGCTCCACGATATCGTAGCAAAGGGTTTGCCATAGCGCCTCTTTATCGCTGACGCCCGTGGGAAAAAAAGGAATGGCGATCAAGCCGGGCACCCCCGAACGGGCATGGTTCTGGGGCTCCACAATATCGGCCAGCGTGGAGTAAAAGTGGCGCGAGAAAAGAGCCACCCCTGCGTCGGTCACCGAGACCTGCCGCGGCATCAGGCCCTCCACCACTAAATACATCAGGAATCGAAACGTCTTGGCGGGCGGCATGCCCGCGTCAAAACTTTCGAAAGAGGGCATATCCGCTTCCAGTGAAAATACCTTTTCAGGAGCGCCAAACGCCCACGCCAGTTCCAGGAACGCCACCGCCGCCACCTCCGGAGTCGAGAGATCGAAGGCAAAACCCGTGTACGACTTCACCCCCGCCGGTTGCTCGACCGCCGCCGCCTTGGCCATCCAGTCCACCACGGTCGCGTCCGGGGTCTCGGCGGCCTGTGGGTTGGGCTTTGCAAACCAGAAGGGGCCCTCTTCGTTGGCCCAGCAGCGGGGCACTCGATCCGCCAGTGTAGTCCATGCGTTCCGCTGTTCCAATCCGGACGGCGCAACTGCATGGTCGCGAACCTTGGGATCGGCTGCCGCCACCAATTTTTCCAGCCATTTGGTCTCGTCCGGTTTTAACAGGCCGGCTTTTTCGGCTACCCCCAGATTGATGCAGAAGAGGCCAAAATCGAGGTAGCAGGGCATCGCGCGCAGCTTGGGCTCCGCAACGGCGTTCGCGGTATCGTCCGGTAGTTTGACCTTGCCGATTTCCCACGCCCAAAAATCGCTCTCTTTGGCGAGCGAAGTCCGGGTTTCCGAAGGACCTTCGAAAGGGCTCAGGTGCAACAGTTGCCGCGCGCTGTCCCTCACCTCCCATTCATCAAGGCTGGATACTTTCAAATTTGAGTCGGGCACCCGGCTCGTGGTGGAGGCAAATTCATCGAGCGTGCTGGTGATCGCATCCCGAGTGAAGGCGAAGAGTTCGATATCGTAACCAAACGAATTCCGGAGATGCTTGCGGAGCCACCGGTTGTACTTTCGCTCGGAGCGGTTCTCCTGAAAAAGTTGGAGCACGAGTTGCACCCGTTCGGGCACGGTATCGGGGGAGAAGAGTCCGGTAAATGCTTCCAGCCCCGGCTCGATCGTCACGATCGGCAGACGGGTCTTTTTATCGATGCTCCGATAGACCTCGCGGACAGTGCGGTCGTGATCGAGGTCCTTGGCTTTTGCGATATAGATGCTTTGCCGCAACTGATCGTTGATGACCACCGGGCGCAGGATAATGATGTTGTCCGAAAAGGCTGCCAGGCGTGGCACATGATTGGCCATGGCTTCCATCGCATCGCGGCTCGGCGCGCCAGTCAGAATGGTCTCCGGCTCATAGGTGAGAAAAAGCGCGATGGGATGGGGTTTTCCTTCGGCATTTCTCATCCGGCTCGAGATATCTTTGAAGGTGAAAATCAGATTTTCGATCAGCCGCGTGCTGTCTTCGGGCGAACGGCCGGCCATGAGGCTCGAAAGTCCGTCGATCACCACCCGCCGGACGCCCCGCCTGCGCACCGCAAAACGGATCTCGGCCAGCAAGGCATTGACGTCCAAATTGCCCCGCCGGCGAAAAATCGTGAAAAGATTGTCGTCATTCAGCTTGGGACTGCTCCCGGCGCTCAGAAACCCGGTGATATCCTCGCGGTTGTGCTCCGAGCTGATGTAGAGCACGCAAGGACGGTTGTTTCCTTCTACGCCAGCCTCAAGGAACTGTCGGCACATCGTCATCTTACCCGTGCCGGACGGGCCAATCAGGACCGTGGTGGAATCGGCCCGCAGCCCTTGGATTCTGCCCCCGTTCCGGGCCAAGGTATCGTCATGACTGACATCCAACTCGCGATAGATCCAATATTTCTGGCCGGTGAACTTTTCCTCGTTCCCGGGAGGCGACCCGAAGTCGAGCATTTCATCGAGGCCTGCGATCCCGGTCTCGCTCCACTCTCGCAGATTTTGATCGGAAGGCGGGGCATTTAGCTCGGCAACCTTGCGTGTAGCGAGATCGCTAACGTGGTCTTGCAGCTCTTTAAGCGAAAGCACGTTTTCGACACTGTGTCCGCTGGTGATGATGGACCAGGTGTGTTCGCCAATATGCAAAGGCACGCCATGCGATTTCACCACCTCCAGCGTACGCAGGCGACGCCCGAGGCCGGTATCTTTCAAGCGCAGTCGAAAGACAAAATGCACGACATACTCCTCGATCAGAACGGTGGACGAATCGGCGCTGCTCGTTTCCTCTGAAAGGAAAAATACGAGAGCCAGATGCTCCCGGCCCACCGCGGTCTCCAAGCGGTGCATGAATTCGTGCGATTGCCGGCGCTCCTCTCCCCGGTCGCGGCAATCTCGCAGGAGCGAAGAAAGGCTGTCGACTATGATAATGGCTTTGGCGTTGTCGGACTGGGCGTGGAGCTGCCTCAATTCGTGGGTAAGGCTGTTGATCAACTCTTCGGATGAGAGCGGTGGCCGACTGGTGTCGATCGGTCTCCCAATCAGGTGAAATTTATCGCTACCGTTCCCATCGAACAGCGGATCGCCCGGCTCGAACCAGCCCGTCGCGGAAAACGCATCCTCCAGTCTGGCCCGATCGTTTTCATTGCTGACGTAGTACACTCGGATGTCTTCGAGTCTCTCCCCTGTTCCCTCCGCCGATGGGGGATGCTGGTGTTTCTGATTCAATCCAGCTGGACTCGGCGAACTGTTTTCCTTCTGCGTTGACGCCGAAGCAGCAGTTGTCGAGCGGGGTTCAACGCCTTTGTCAGCCTCGTCGGAAGTGTGTGTGGGGGTGCCCTTGCCAATGCTACCGGGACGTCCGGCCGAATACACCGCGATGGTTCCCCATTTTCGGTCCGAATCTTCTGAGCCCGGACGCTTCGATTGCGGATACTCTGGAGGATTTTCTTTTTGCTCCGCGAGAACAGTATGAGTAAACAACACGCCTCTGGCGAGGGCCAGCGCAAACGTTGTCTTACCCGCGCCTGGTGCGCCGCTGATGAGTATACTCGAGCCGGCCGGAAAGCCCCATTTCTGGCCTGGGCGCTCCGACCCTCCGAAAAGTCTTTTGAAATCAAAAATCTGCGGCTTGTAGTGGTTTTTCTCCATTCCATGGGGCCTGGGCATTTACGATATCTGGATGGGATAAATTAAATTATAAAGCAAAATATTAACATGATGCAATATTGATGCAATTATTATGCATCATATAGTGTGACTATATCGGCTTGGCTCTGCGCAGGACGAGCGCCATGCTCGGGTCATTCGTTTGGCTGCCACCATTTATGGCGCTTTTGCCGTCTCCGCGGTCATGGCGGCCTCGACCTTCTGATACAAGGTCATCTGCGCACGACCGCCGTAGGGCAACGGCGGTTCGGTATCGCTGAAGAACGCATGCTGCCGGGGCGTAAGCACGCCCTGCACGGCGGTGGCGACGACCGCCCAGTCGATTTTTCGCGCGACGCTGCCGCCGGCGCGATAGCCGGCATCGGCGTTGGCGATGGCTTGAACGAGTTGGTCGCCCTGCTCGCGCGTC
>JBEHXD010000404.1:0-5340 GCA_048498875.1 Verrucomicrobiota bacterium | reverse complement strand
GGCTCGCCTTCCGTGAGACAACGATGAAACGACATCTGCAAAACCGGCCGCATTTCCGGCGCAAAGAACTGCATACTGGGCTCCGCCTGCGGTATATAGTCGTCCGGTACCTCGTGAATCCGGCGGGCGCTGTCGGACCAATAAAGGGTTTTGTCGCGCAAATCGTATTCCCACCCGCCGATCATCGCCAGGCGGCCGACATGGTCCGCGAGCTCCTGATTGCGGCGCAACGTCTGTTCAAGCTGCTTGCGCTCGGTAATATCGCTGAAGGTGCCGACCATGCGGAGCGGCAGCCCGGCGGCGTCCCACGCCACAACCTTGCCGCGACCGAGCACCCATTTCCATTCACCGGACTTGGTGCGCATGCGATGCTCCGCCGAATAAAGCGGCGTCTGCCCCGCGAGGTGAAGCTCGCGTGAGGCCATCGCCGCCGCGCGATCATCCGGATGGACCAACACCATCCAGCCGCGATCGTCCTGGGGCAATTCGCCGAGCGGATAACCGAGTATTTCCGCGTAGCGCACGTCGAAAAATATGCTGCCGGTCGCGATGTTCCAGTCCCATACGCCATCGTTGGTACCGGTGAGCGCCAGTTGCCAGCGTTCCTCCGCCAGACGCAGCGCTTCCTGCATCTCCTTCTCGGCGGTGATGTCGCGATCCATGCCAACCGCCCGCACCAGCCGGCCCGCGGCGTCGCGCCGGAGATAACCGTGATCCTCGATATAGCGGACCACGCCGTCGGGACGAACGATGCGAAACTCGTTGTTGAATTCATCGCCCGATTCGCCGGCGGCCTGGATGTTCGCCTCCGCCTTTTCGCGATCCTCGGGATGAATCAACGCCATCCAGCCGGAATACGTCCCGGTAAACTGGTCGGGTTTGACACCGTAGATTTCGCATTGGCGGGTGTCCCAGTAAATCTTGCCGCTGACCGGATCCATGGCCCACACGCCATAACCGGAGGCGCGCAACGCGAGTTGCAGACGCTCAGTGTAGGCGTGCAATTGCTCGCGTTGTTCGTGCTCGAGCGTGATGTCGCGATTCAACCCGACCACGCGCAAGGGGCGCCCGCCTTCATCCCGTTGCAAATATCCCTGCGCCTCCAGGTAACGCTGCGATCCATCCGATGCGCGGGTGACGCGGAATTCGATGTGGTAACTCGCCGCTTCGCGTGAAATCAGCTCGGTGTACTTCTGCTCGGAACGGGGCAGGTCATCCGGGTGGACCCACTTTCGCCAGCTGTCGCGGGTGCCGTCAAACTGGTCGCGGTTGAGCCCGTAAATTTCGAACATGCGCGAGTCCCACGTCATGTGGCCGGATTGCACATCCACTTCCCACACGCCGAAACCGGAGAAATGCAACGCGAGCTGCAGGCGCTCCGTCAGACCCTGCAACTGCTGCTGCGACTCGCGGTACTGGGTGATGTCCGTCTGGACCGAAATGAAATTAACGATCGCACCGGCCTCGTTCCGCACCGGCTCGATATCGAGAATCTGCCAATAAGGCCGACCGTCCTTCGCGTAATTAAGAATTTCCTCATAGCAGGATTGTCCCTGGCGAATCGATTCGGAGAAGCGCCGGGCCGTGGCGGCATTCGTTTCCGGTCCGCGCAAAAATTGTCCCGGGCGGCGTCCGATCACTTCCTCCAGCTTGTAGCCCGACATGTGTTCCCACGCCTTGTTGACCCATTCGATTTTTCCCTGCGCATCGGCGATGATGACCCCGCTCGTGGTGTGGCTGGCCACGAGGGAAAGTTGCGCGTTGATCCGCACGGCGGCGTGCAAACTGAGATTCGCCTCCTCGAGTTCCTTGGTCCGGGTCGCCACCTGATGCTGCAGCCCCGCGGCCTGCTCGTGCAGCCGGGCCAGCAGACGACGCTGCTCGTCCTCCGCCTGTTCGCGTCCCTCCTCGAGGCGTCCGGCCATCCTCGCCGCCCACAGGGTGATCAGCGTGCCGGCGAGCATGTAGATCACCGTAAACACCGCGAGTCCCTCGCGTTCGCCGAGCTCGATGTATTGGAGATAATAAAGCCGCAGCAATCCCAGCACCGGCGGCAGCAACAGCACGACCACGATCATCCGCCGCGCAAAAAGTCCGACGACGTTGTCCGCCGTAAACACGCGCATAAAATCGTCCTCGGGGCGCAGCGAAAGCACGCCGATGCCGAGCAGCAGATGGGCAATCGCCGGTTGCAGCCCCATGCGGATCTGCTCGTCGATGTTAAGCAACATTTGCGACCCAAACAGAAATGCCAGCAGCGAAATCAACGCCATCACCAGTTGCCCGATCCCCAGCCAGGCCGACCAGGCCGCGCGACGACGGCGGGCGGATTCACTGGAGGTGATCAGGGACAGGCTGCCCAGAACAAATGCCAGCGCAGTGCCGATCGCCATGGGCTTCGACAAAGCAGACCAATTGGCCGCAAAATGCGCCCCGGTTTCAGGCGCCCAGGTGTGAAGGGCACTGTTTACCCCGCTCAGGACCGCCAGCACCAGAACGGCAATCGCCATGACCCGGCCGGGAAGGCGAAGAGCGCGGATTTTGCGGCCGTAAAGCAACAAAGCTGCGCCCTGCAAAATGAAACACACCGAACCCACCGTGCTTCCGCCCAATACTCCACCGGCAAATCCCGCGAAATATCCGGCGCCGATCACCATCGTGATCCCGCCGCAAATCACGGCAAAATTCCGAATGATGAAAGCGACAACGAACCTATTCATGGTAACAGCTCACCTTGACCGTTTGTGGGGCAAACACCGGGATGGGCATCATCGATGTCCTCAACTCCAACAACGGAATAGCCTCACGTCGATTCGTTTTCGAAATTAATTAACAAAAAGCCGGCGCCTTAACAGGTCGCCGGCTGAACCGAAAAGTAAACTTATATCCGAACTAACTTAGTGATCGAGGAGCTTCAAGACGCTCGACGGGGCCTGATTGGCTTGGGCGAGCATGGCGGTGCCGGATTGGACCAGAATGTTGTATTTGGCCATCTGGGTCGACTCCTGGGCGACATCGAAGTCGAGAATGCGTGAAACCGTGGAGGATAGATTCTCGCTTTCCACCTGCAGCGTCGCCGCCGTGAGGCTCAGGCGGGATTGCACACCACCGAAGGTCGCGCGCTGTGTCGCGACCTGCTGAACGGTATTGGCAATCTTGTCGAGGGCGGTGGGATCGTTGAAGGTCAGGGTATAGTTGCCGCTCGAATCCTGCTGGATGAGGTCGAGCATGGCGCCCGTGCGAAGGTTGGCCGTAGGGATCGTGATGGTCTGGCCGACCGCCTGGCCGATCGCGATCGTGACGCCCGCGGTGGATCCGAACAGCTGCGTGCCGTTGAATTCGCCGGTGGGCGTGGTCACGCCAGCCGTGCCGCCGATTTCCGTGGTCGTGCCACCGATGGTCGTGCGGAGCTGGTCCTGCAGCGACGTGAATTCCTTCTGGTAGACCGCGACGTCGGAAGGGCTCTTCGTGATATCGCGCGCCAGCGTGCTGAGCTCGCTCATGCGGGAAAGCACCTTGTTCATGCCACCCATGAAGTCATCGCTCGTCTGCAGGTAGGAGACGGCATTCTGCACGTTCGTGATCGCCGCCTGCACGCGGAGGCTCTGCGCGTCGAGCTTGCTGGACACCGCCAGGCCGGCCGAGTCGTCGGCGGGATTGACGATTTTTGACCCGGAGGAAAGCCGGTTGAGCGAACGGCCGAGGAGTTGCTGGCTTTGATCGAGGTCGCGGGCCGCGAGCATCGCTTGAAGATTCGTATTAATGGCACTCATGGGAGGTGAACTTTGATGGGCGGGGTGTTGACGGGAGACCGGGTGTAATCAGGTCCGGGCCGTGGGTTTCAAACCATCTTCGGGCGGAGGCGGGACGGAACCGGCCTCCTTGTTGCGGGAAAGTTTCGGCAGCTTGATGGCGGGAAGCGCACTGGGTTTCATGGCGGCAGCCTGGTTGGAGGCGCCGATGTCATTGAGCACTTCCTTGCGGAAAATCGGGATTTCGCGGGGAGCATCGATGCCGATCTTGACGATGTCTCCTTCAATGCGGGTGATCCGGATTTCGATATTTCCACCGATGACGATGGATTCATTAACTCTGCGTGAGAGAACTAACATGGCGACCTCCTTGTCTGATTGTGTGTTAACGGGAGTTCACACGGGTGGCGCCTTGGGAGTTCTCTACGAGAGAATGGTGGGCGCTGTAGCGTGAATAGTTCGAGATAACCAACTGGCGGCCCTCGCGGGTCCGGCGGTTGATGACGATGGGGCCCACCAAATTCACCGTAGCCTCAAGCGGGTTTTGCCGTTTCAGCGTCACGATATTCAGGATCATCGCTTCCGAGGCATTATTCAAGTCCAACGTCGCGGCATGATCCTCAAAAAGCTCGGGTTCATAGCCGGCGATGAGACCACCTGGCTCAATCACCACGAAGTGCAGAAAATCGGTCGGTCCGATCAGCTTCAGCCACAGGAACGGCAGGTGATCGGTTTGGTAAAGGAGCTCGGCCTTCTTGTATTGTTCGAAGCCGATCAGGCCGCTGGGCAGGGTGAACGAGTTGGACGAGGGGGCATCCAGGTCGGTGGGATAGAGTTCAGGCGTGACTTTCATGATCAATAAGCGGGAAAAAGATTAACGAATATAGTCGAGGAGGGAGAGTTTCATGATGTTCGAAGCGGACTGCAGCGCGGCCTGGTAGGCGGTCTGGGTCTGGTTCAGTTTGACGATCGTGGCGGGCAAATCGGCGCTGGTTTCAGAGGAGATCAACGTGTCGACGCTGGTGGTGCGGTCGGCTTGCTGCGCCTGGCTCGCCTCGATGCGCGTCTGCACACCGCCGTTGTCCGCCAGCGCGGCAACCAGGAGATCCTCGCTGGTGTTGAGGTTGGTCTGTGCCGAGCTCACCGCCGAGGTGTTGCCGGTGTTGAGCGCATCGCGCAGGGCGATGAGATTGTTGATGAAGGTGGCGAGGCCCGCGTTGGTCGTGGGATTGGTCGAGGGGGTGACACTCGCCGCTTCGGAGAGTGGAATCGCGGCCTGGGCCGTGTTGCCGGCGTAGGTGGCGGACGTGATCTGGCCACTGGAATTGCGCACCACGGTCACCGCCGGGGCATCCACCGCGGTGCCGGCGTAAATATAGTTTCCGTTGAAACGCGTGTTCGCCGCTTGAAACGCCTGCTCGATCAGTTGATCGGTTTCGGTCGCGTACGCTTTCATCGCGTCGGCGCCGAGCACACCGGCGCCAAGGGTCGCAAGTTCGCCGGCACGATCGGAAATTTTCTTGATGCCCTTGAGGCCGGAAAACGAAGCCTGGGAAATTTCCAGCGCCTTGGAGGTGGTGGAAGCGTA
>JBEHXD010000403.1:0-5340 GCA_048498875.1 Verrucomicrobiota bacterium | reverse complement strand
AGACCCTCTACACGGGCTATCGGAACAAACATTCCGTGGACTTTTTCATCGGAATTCCGAGCTGGGGCGGTTCGCGCAGCAATGTGGTCCTCTATCCGCTGGACTATGCCGGCGTGAAGATTGTCGACCCGCAGGCCAAAAATGGCGCGGGCACCGATGCGCTTTTTGTGAAGAGCTTCACGGCCACCAACACCAATACCATCATCAGCAAACAGGCATTTGATGACCGGACCGACACGGTGCAGGGCGCTTTCGGTGCAAAATGGGCGCAGGACAACCTGAGGCTCAATGCCGAGCTCAGTTACAATTTCAGCACGGTGAGGACCCGGGGTGCGATTCTCGACACCATTGCGAATTCGCCGACGGAAAAGATCAATATCACTTATAACGACGGTTCCAATCCTTCCGTGCAGTTTTCCGGACTGGATTTCACGGATCCCAGCAACTTTGTCGCGTCGAATCTGTTCGACCAATGGTCCAAGGCGAAGAGCTCCCAATATGCGCTGAAGACCGACGCGGTGATCAGCCTGCACAATGATTTTCTGAAATCGGTTACCGTCGGTGCGCGTTATAGCGACCGTTGGGTTAATTTCCATCAGGCCAATCCCGGTCCGGCCTTCGGCCCGGCGGTTCCCGCGAACTCGATTGCGGGACTCGGTAAGGTTTCCGATAACAATCTGTTCGTCTCCAATTCCGACATGAACGTGACCCGGTGGTGGTCGCCGAGTGCCGATTTCCTGCTCGATCATACCGATGCCGTCCGCGCGGCGGGCGGTCGCCCGTTGGGGACGCCTCCCTCGGATCCGGCGAGCACCTTTACCGATGAGGAAAGAAACGTCGGCCTGTATGCCACGGGAAATTATAAAGCAAACCTGGGCACACTTCCGCTCGACGGCGTTTTTGGCGTTCGCGCGGTCAATACCAAGCAGACGCTGGGCGGCTATCAGCATCCGTTGGATTCGACGGGCAGCAGCATCAACACGGTGTTCGTGAAGACCACCAATTCCAACAGTAACTGGGACGTGTTGCCCGTGATCAATGGACGTCTGCACCTGACCAATGAACTGCAGTTGCGTTTTTCCGCGACCAAGACGCTTACCCGTCCGAACTTCGGCGACTTGAATCCCGCGCTGGCCTTGTTCCATTCGGGTCCGACGTCGCAAATCGGTTCCGGTACCGGTGGCAATCCCAACCTGAAACCCGTCAAATCCACGAATTACGACCTGGCGCTTGAATATTATTTCTCCAAGACGAACCAAGTCACCGTGACCGTTTTCGACCGCGAACTCCGCGGTTACGTCCAGAGCTTTGCCAAGCGGGAAGATGTGGGCGGCACGCCCTATGACATCACCCGTCCGCAAAACACGGGCGATGGCCGGTTGAAGGGATTTGAAATCACCTACCAGCAGTTCCTGGATGATCTTGCGATCGACGCCCTCAAGGGCGTGGGTTTCCAACTCAACTACACCGGGATTAACGGCACGACCGAGGATCCGGCGCATCCTGGCCAGCAACAGCAAATCACCCAGGTCGCGAAAAGTAACTATAACGCGATCCTGATCTATGAAAGGAATCGTTTCTCGAGTCGTCTGGCTTACACCGTGCGGGGCAAATATATTGATTCGTACAACCAGCCTGGATTCCAGCCGAACACGGTTTACGTGCAACCGACCCGCACGCTGGATTTCTCGGCGAGCTATGACATCACGAAGTCGATCACGATCACCTTTGATGCGACCAATATTCTTGGCAGCAAATACAAGGACCGCTTCGGTTCGACTCCCATGTTCAATCGCGACGTGCGCAGCTACGACACCACCTACGCGGTGGGCGCGCGGTTCCGCTTCTAGTTAACGCATTCGGGTCACGGGTGACAGCGGTTCATTGCAACTGCTGTCACCTTGGCGTCGCAAAAGGGGTTATTCTTGTCATTCAAACCGTGCACGGCCTTCGTCTTGGTGGTGTTTGAACTTCCCGGGTATTCCCTTTGCCGTATCAGTGTTCTCCATGCTGATTCGAAAATCGAACTCATGTCCGGCGTGGTCGCCTTAAATTCAAACCGGTTAGTTTCAAATTGAGCTTATGAATTCCCGTAATCTTTTCACTTCGTGGCTTGCACTATCGGCGGCGGCGGTATCGTTGTCGGCGGGAACAATCACTGTGGACGTCGCCAAACCGGGCGCGACGATCAATCCGGCGATGTGGGGGATATTTTTTGAGGACATCAATTTCGGGGCGGACGGCGGCCTGTACTCCGAGTTGGTCAAAAATCGCGGCTTCGAATTTCCCGAGCCGCTCATGGGCTGGTCCAAACTGAGCCCGTCAAAGGCCAAGGGTGAACTCTCGGTTCGCACCGAGGATCCGTTCAACGCCGCCAATTCCCATTATGTGCGTCTTGCTTCCGAGGGCACGGCTCCCTTCGGCTTGGCGAATGAAGGATTTCGCGGCATCGGTGCGAAACAGGGCGAGGGTTATGCCTTTTCCATCCGGGCCCGCGCGGTTTCCGGCACGCCAAAACTGACTGTTCAACTTTACGGCGGTGATGGCGCGGTGCTGGACACCCTCGAGTTGACCAGCCTGGCCTCGAGCTGGGGCAAGCTCACGGGGACTTTGCATCCCAAGGACACCGATCCGAAGTGCTGGCTGGCGGTCCTGGTGGACGGGAAGGGGACGGTCGACGTCGATTTCGTTTCCCTGTTTCCGGAAAAAACCTGGAAGAATCGCCCGGGCGGTTTGCGCGCCGACATGGTCCAGGCGCTGGCGGATATGCATCCGGGATTTCTGCGCTTTCCCGGCGGCTGCATTGTGGAGGGCAGCGTGCTCGAGCGACGCTATCAGTGGAAAAAAACCATTGGCCCAATCGAGGAGCGGCCGTTGCTCGTGAATCGCTGGAATTATGAATTTCTTCATCGTCCGGCACCGGATTATTACCAGTCCTTCGGGCTCGGTTTCTTTGAATATTTCCAGATGTGCGAGGATATCGGCGCGCAACCGCTGCCGATCCTGAATTGCGGCATGGCGTGCCAGTTCAATTCGGGCGAACTCTGCCCGATCGAGTCGCTCGATACCTACATCCAGGACGCGCTTGACCTGATCGAGTTTGCGAACGGCCCGGCTTCCAGCACGTGGGGCGCGAAGCGCGTGGCACTCGGACATCCCGAGCCATTTAACATGAAGATGCTCGGTGTCGGCAACGAGCAATGGGGTCAGGAATATATTGATCGCTACACGAAATTTGCGGAAGCGATCAAAGCGAAGCATCCGGAGATCAGTCTTGTGTCCGCGGCGGGTCCGTCGCCCGACGACGCGCGTTTCAAATTCGCGTGGGAAAAGCTCGCTCCGTTGCACGCGGACATCATCGACGAGCATTCCTACGCCAAGCCGGAGTGGTTCCTCGATAATGCGCATCGCTATGACGCCTACGACCGGCACGGCCCGAAGGTATTCATGGGTGAATACGCCGCGCAAAGTGTCGGAGTCGTGAATGTGAAGAATCGCAACACCTTTGAATGCGCGTTGTCCGAGGCCGCATTTCTCACCGGACTCGAACGCAACGCCGATGTGGTGCGGATGGCTTCCTACGCGCCGCTTTTTGCCCACACCGACGGCTGGCAGTGGACGCCCAATCTGATCTGGACCGACAATCTGCGCGTGATGCGCACGCCCAATTATCACGTGCAGTCCTTATTCTCGCGCAATCGCGGCGATCAAATTCTGCCCGTTTCAGTCAGCGGCGCTTCGGCCACGGAGGAAAAGCGGTCTTATGCCTCAGCGGTGTTTGATGGGGCGACGAACGAAGTGATCCTCAAACTCGTCAACGCAACCAGCCAGCCGGTCAAAAACAGCGTGAGTCTTGCCGGTGTGAAAAAGGTGCAGCGGGGAACGCTCACGGTACTGCAGTCCGACGATCCCGCCGCCGTGAATACGCTCGACGTCCCCGGTCACGTGGTACCGAAGGTGGGTGAATTCACGCCGTCGGGGGCCACGTTCGATCTTACGCTGCCGGCGAATTCGTTCACGGTGGTGCGCGTGGGGGTTGTGAAATAATTTGCGGTAGGGCGGGACCGCTGGGCCCGCCGTCCCTCGAATACATTAAGTTTATCGCGGTGGGCCCAGCGGTCCCGCCCTACCTTCAATTCTTCATGTCCGTCCGTCCGCTCATCCTTTGGAGTTTCGCCTTTGGCCTTTTGGGGATTTCAGCCACGGCTTCCGAATGGGCTTTGTCCGGCGATCTCGCCACGCACGATCCGACCATCATCAAGGAAAACGGAACGTGGTGGTGTTTTTCCACCGGCCCCGGCGTGCGGGTGAAGTCGTCGCCGGACGGACGGGAATGGAAACAAGGCTCGCCGTTGTTCGATCGCGAACTCGATTGGTGGAAGGAATACGCGCCGAAGAAACGGAATCTCGACGTGTGGGCGCCCGACCTGCACGAGTTCGCGGGACGAATCTGGTGCTATTATGCGGTTTCCGAATTTGGGCGGAATAATTCCGCCATCGGCCTGAAATCCTGCACGAGCCTGGCCAAAGGCGATTGGCGGGACGACGGATTGGTCATTGGCACGAAGCAGGGGCGAGACGCCTACAACGCAATCGATCCCAATCTCACGACTGATACCGCTGGCAATCCCTGGTTGGTGTTCGGCTCATGGTTCGACGGCATCCAACTGGTGCGCCTTGATCCGGCGACGATGAAACCGACCGGTCCGGTCCGGTGTGTTGCCCGTCGAGAGGGAGGCATCGAGGCTCCCGTGATCGTGCGTGCGAACGGCTGGTTTTATCTTTTCGTTTCGATCGACAAGTGCTGCCAGGGCGTGAACAGCACGTACAAGATTGCTTGCGGACGTGCTTCGGAAATGGGCGGACCCTACCTCGACCGGAGCGGTCGCGAGTTGCTCCTCGGCGGAGGCACTGTGCTCGAAGTCGAGCATGATCATTGGAAGGGACCGGGCGGCCAGGATGTTTATCAGGATGGAAATTCGTGGGTGATTGCCCGGCACGCGTACGACGAAAACAACCACGGCAAGCCGGCGCTTCTGATCAGCGATCTGTTTTGGGATGCGGAAAAATGGCCGACGCTGATTTCGCCAGATACCACCAAATGATTCATTGTAGGAGCGGCGGGTGTGGTGTGGGAGGGAGAAGAGGGCGAGGGAGATGAAACTCCAGGCGACGTCGAAGGATTTGCCGCGCTTGATGGCGGCGGGGCCGTTGAAGCGCGGCAGATAGAGCTTGACCGTCGCGCCCTCGCCCGGCTCCGAATAGATCCTGACATGCCCGCCGGACTGCTTGACGAAGCCGAACACCTGGCTGAGCCCCAGGCCGGTGCCGCGGCCCACG
>JBEHXD010000402.1:0-5353 GCA_048498875.1 Verrucomicrobiota bacterium | reverse complement strand
CTTTCGGGCTGCAACCCTCCGGGAAAAACAGACACCAATGCGAGCGGGACGTCTGTCACAGCCAGCTCACCCGCCGCACGCACCTGGGTAGCACCGGGCCAAAAAGACGAATACTACCTGTTTTATTCGGGCGGCCATTCCGGTCAGGTGTTTGTCGCAGGCTTACCCTCCATGCGTCATATCGCGACGATTCCGGTATTCGGCCGTTATCCCGGCACGGGATACGGCTATGACGAAACCTCGAAAGCGATGCTCGGCGACTACACTTGGGGCGATGTGCACCATCCGGGACTGTCGAAGACGGACGGGCTCTACGACGGGCGCTGGCTGTTCGTGAACGACAACGCGAACAACCGCATCGCACGGATCGATCTGCGCGATTTCAAGACGAAGCAGATCCTCGGACCGATCCCCAATTCCATGGGCAACCACGGCTCGTCGTTTGTGACCAGTAACAGCGAATACGTGCTCGTCGCCACCCGTTTTTCGGTTCCGTTGCCGAAGGGCCGCTACGCCGACCCGAACGACTATGAAAAGGAATTCAACGGCATGGTGAGCGGCATCCGAGTCGATCCGAAATCCGGCACAATGAGCGTGGGCTGGCAGATTATTACGCCGCCCTTCGACTGGGACCTCGGATCGACCGGCAAGGGACCGAGTGAAGGTTGGGCCTTCTGGACGTCGTATAACACCGAGATGGCACACGACCATCTGGAGGCGAATGCCTCGCAGAAGGACCGCGACTACGCCGCGATCGTCAACTGGCGGGCGGCTGAAGCCGCAGTCAAAGCCGGCCAGACGACCATGCTCGACGGCGTCGCCGTCATCGATCCCGCCAAGACGCCGGGCGTGATGTATTATCTGCCCGTGCCGAAGTCACCGCACGGCATCGATGCCGACCCGTCGGGGCGCTGGATCGTGGCGGCGGGCAAACTTCAGCCAGTGGCATCCGTCTTCGATTTCGAGAAAATCCAGGCTGCCATTGCCAATAAGGATTTCGAATCTGAGTTCCGTGGCGTGCCGGTGATCCGATACGATGCGGCGCTCGAAGGCGAAGTGCCTGTCGGTCTCGGGCCGCTGCACACCCAATACGACGGTTTGGGGAACGCTTACACCTCACTCTTTATCGAATCTGCCGTGGCGAAGTGGAAGATGCCGCCCTGGACTTCGGAAGAGCGCGCCGATCTCAACAAGGTCGTGCTCGATAAGATCGCGGTCCATTACAACATAGGCCATTTGGTGGTCGCGGGCAGCGACACGAAAAAACCCTACGGGAAATACCTCGTGGCGATGAACAAGCTATCGAAGGGGCGCCATCTCTCCGTCGGTCCGTCACAGCCGGAGGATAGCGAGCTTATCGATATTACGGGCAAGAAAATGCAGGTGCTCTATGAGACCTTCACTGAACCGGAGCCGCACTTCGCGCAGATTCTCAAAGCGGATGCGATCAACCCGATCGAAGTTTATCCGAAGGCGGAGAACGACGATCCGGATGCTGTGTGGGATGCGAAGGACACCGGGGTCACGCGGCATGGCAACGTGGTTGAGGTGAAGATGATCGCGATCCGCAGCCACTTTACGCCCGACCGGATTGACGCGAACGAAGGCGATGAAGTCGTGATCCACGTTACAAACGTGGAGCAGACGCCCGACATGATCCATGGCCTCGGCATCGTCGAGCAGAACGTCAATCTCGTCATCGATCCCGGAGAGACCAAGACCGTGCGGCTGAAAATGAAGAAAACGGGTGTGTTTCCCTTTTACTGCACAAATTTCTGCTCCGCGCTTCACCAGGAGATGCAGGGCTATTTGGCGGTAAAGCCTGCCTCCGCCGCGACCCAGTAGCATTCGCCCAACCGGCCGTGAGCTGCGGTAGGTCTCACTTCTGCAGCTTACTGCCCCGCCGTTATGAAAAGGTTCTTCCAAAGCGAATCGTTCTTTCTGCGCCGCTCGCTCAGTCTGCCGTCGCGCGTCCTGTTGCTGGCGGCGGCCGTAACCGTGGTGACGGCGGCGTTTCTGCCGCTTTGGCAGATCAGGCTTGTCGCCCCGCAATATCAAGAAGGCCTCTCATTGCACATCTACACGCACAAGCTTGTTGGTGGAAATCACGGACAGGACCTGCGCGAAATCAATATGCTCAACCACTACATCGGCATGAAGCCGCTGGTGGAGGAGGATTTCATCGAGATGCGTTGGATGCCCTTCGCCTTCGGAATCTTCGCGCTGCTGGCGCTGCGGGCAGCGGTCGTCGGCCGGATGCTCAGCCTGATCGACCTGGGCGTGCTGTTCAGCTATTTCACGTTTTTCTCGCTCGGGAGTTTTTATTACCGGCTTTACACCTACGGGCATGCGCTTGACCCGCACGCACCGATGACGATCAAGCCGTTCACCCCGATTCTACTAGGGAGCCAACAAATCGCTAACTTTGTCCAGACAAGCCTACCCGAGGCCGGCGGGGTGTTGTTCACCCTGTTCCCCGTCCTGGTGGCGGCAGCCATCTGGCTTTCGCGAAAGGAGGAACCGTGAAAATTGGGCGCATGGTTCGCTCGGGGGCATCTGCTTTGGAGCGTTCGCCTGAAATGGCGCGGACGATGGAGGTTCGACGGTGCCGCGGTGCAGCGCTGCTCGTTTCGGCCTGGCTCTTCTTGGTTTCAGTGGCGCATGCCGTGACCCCCGGCGACACGCTTCGCGCCAAACTGGCCGTCGCGCCGGCTGGCGCGACGGTCCATGTAGCTCCCGGTGTTTACGACGGGCCGTTCGTGATCGAGCGGCCACTGCATCTCTTGGGTTCGCCCGGCTCCGTGCTACGTGGCGACGGGAAAAATCATGTCATCGCCGTGCGGGCGTCCGACGTCGAGATTGCTGGCTTTGGCATCCGTCGCTCGGGGCGGAACCTCTTTGAAGACCAAGCCGCAGTTTACATCACGGGCGACCGGGCGCTGGTCCATGACAACCACATTTCCGACATGCTGCATGGGGTCTACGTGCGCAAGGCGAACGACTGTCGCATCTTGAACAATGTCATTCTGGGAGATGGCGCGAGGGACGAGGCGATTGCCGACCCGGTGATCACGGGTCTCAAGGCCGGCGACGCCGTGGGAAGCGAACTATGCAGCGTGCCCGATCCGCTCGATCGCCGAGGGAATGGCATTCATCTGTGGAACTCCTCGGGCCACATTATCGCGGGCAACACGATCCGCGGCACTCGTGACGGCATCTATTTTTCCTTCACGAGCGGCACGGTCACCCGAGGTAATTCCATCCAGCATGTCCGTTACGGGCTGCACTACATGTATTCCGATGAGAACGTCTTTGAGCGGAATGTCTTTTCGGATAATGCCGCCGGTGCGGCGCTGATGTATTCGAAGCGACTGGTGTTGCGGGCGAACCGCTTCGTCGCCAATCGAAGTCATCGCGCTTACGGCCTGTTGCTTCAGTCGATCGACGACACCCGCATCGAGGACAATACGATCGAGGGCAACACCGTCGGCCTCTACCTGGAGAACGGGAACAACAACACCGTGTGCGCGAACCGCATTGTTGGCAACTATGTCGGCCTGCGGGTGGACGACAGCACGGCGGGCAGCCGGTTCTTCGAAAACGATTTTGCCGAAAATGTCCATCCGCTGGAGACCAGCGGAAACAACAGCGCGAACCTTTGGGCCGTCGCCGGTCGCGGTAATCATTGGGACAACGCCGAAACGCTCGATTTGAACCGCGACGGCATCGCCGACTTGCCCCATCGCGAACCCGATCTGTTCGGCCCATGGCGGCGCACGTTCCCCGCGATCGGGCTCCTTTCTGCCAGTCCTGGCGAGCGGTTGCTGCGCCTGATTCACAGCCGCCTCGCGCTCGCGGGGCTGCCAGGCATCACCGACCCCAAGCCGCTGGTGACTGCGGCCGTCACCCCATGATCTTCACCTGCGATCTCCGGAAATCGTTTGGTTCGCTCCCCGTTCTCGCTGGGCTCGATTTGGTCGCTGAGCCGGGGACAGTGACGCTCCTTGTGGGGCGCAATGGCGCGGGCAAGACTACCGCCCTGCGGCTGCTCGCCGGACTGGCCGCGCCGGACGGCGGGACCATCTGCATCCAAGGCCATGATCTGGAGTCCGACCGGAGTCCGGCGTTGGCACGCTTGTCTTTCCTCCCGCAGGCGCCGCGGTTTCATTCCCGACTCACGGTCGCGCAGGTGGCGCGGTTTTACGCGCAACTGCGCGGATGCGAACGCGAAGCCGTGGCATCAGCGCTGGCGACATGGGGGCTGGCGGATTGCGCCCGGGTGCCGACCGGCAAGCTTTCCGGCGGGCTGCGGCAGCGACTGGGGTTGGCGGTGTTCGCGCTCGCCGATGCGCCGGTGCTTCTTTTGGATGAACCGGGTTTGAGCCTCGATCCCGCGTGGCGGGATCAGTTACAACGGTTCCTCACGGCGCAGGCCCGGGCAGGTCGCACCGTGCTCGTGGCAACCCATCTGCTCGGCGAATGGGAAGGTCGGGCCGATCGCTGCGTGCTGCTCGAAAACGGTCGGTGCGTGGGCGAACTGGCCCCCGACCAACTACGCGCTGCCTTCTTTGGTGATCGCCGTTGTCGACAGGAAAACAAAAGCGCGGTCGCCGTCTGCGCCTGACATGCTCATGCACTCCCGTCGCCTCCCTTCGTTTTTTACTGTCGCACGGGCCGCGGCCCGTCGCGAGTTCCTGAGCCATCGTCTCAATCGATTCCTGCATGCCCATCTCCTGCTGTTGCTTGCGGCCGGGCTCCTACCGTTGCTGACGCCGGGAGATGCACTGGCTCGTGGAGCCGCGTGGTGGTTGCTGCACGCGGTGCTCTATGCGATTTCGCTTTCCGCCCTGTTGCTGGGGCTTAGTTCCGCGCATGCGGAGGCGGATGAATTCACCTGGCTTCTGGGGCAGCCGTCTGGTGTTGGGCCGTGGCTGGCCGGGAAGGCAATTGCCTTGATCGCACTGGTGGTGATGGCGACGGTGTTTTTGAGTGGACCGACGTTCCTCGCGGGGGGCGGTTCACGCGAACTCCTGGTGGTGACAGCTGGCGCGGGAGGAGTCAGCGCGGTGTGCGCCATGCTGGGTCTCGCTCTCGGATTTTTGGTGCGAGACAACGTGCAGGGACTTATCGCCGCCGTAGCCGCGTGGTTTGTGCTCCTGTTTGGCGCAGATCTTTTGTTGCTGGCCGTGGCGGGAGGGACGGCCACCCAGGCGCACCCGAATCTGTGGGTGGGCGTGCTTATGATGAATCCATTGGACGCGTTTCGGATCACGGTGTTGTTCGCTGTCGAACAAGCGGCGTTCAGCGGGATCGATGCCGGGCGGCTCACTGGTTGGTGGGTGGGGCACGCCTC
>JBEHXD010000401.1:0-5381 GCA_048498875.1 Verrucomicrobiota bacterium | reverse complement strand
GATTTACGCGCTTGCGGGTTTTGTCTTCGGCGTCGTGCTCGCCACGGTGTACAATTTTGTTTCCCGCTGGACCGGCGGGATTGAATATTATTCGGACGACGCCAACTGAAATTCTCCATGCCTGCTCCCACTCAACGTCGCTTGATTTTTGCTCACATCGATGAGCCTGGCTACACCAACGATCTGCCGTGTTACGTGAAGAACGGCGGTTACGAGGTGATGAAGCGCGCTTTTGCCCGCAAGCCGGAGGAGCTGATCGATGAGGTGAAGAAGTCGGGCATCCGCGGTCGCGGCGGCGCGGGTTTTCCCTGCGGCGTGAAGTGGTCGCTCGTCGATCGCAAGAGCGGCAAACCGATTTACCTGATCGTCAATGCGGACGAGTCCGAGCCGGGCACATTCAAGGATCGCTACATCATCCACCAGGATCCGCACCAGCTGATCGAGGGCATCATGATTTCCTGTTTCGCGAACAACGTGAAGCAGGCCTACATCTATATCCGCGGTGAATTTCCGCACGGCGCGCGCATTTTGGAGAAAGCCATCGCCGAGGCGCGCGCGGCGAACTTCTGCGGCCCGAATGTTTTGGGCACCGCCTACAGCTGCGAAATCTACGTTCACCGCGGCGCCGGTGCCTATATCTGCGGCGAGGAAACCGGCCTGATCGAGTCGCTCGAGGGCAAGCGCGCGAACCCGCGCATCAAGCCGCCGTATTTCCCCGCAGTGCTCGGTCTTTATCAATGCCCGACGATCGTGAACAACGTCGAGACACTCTGCCACGTGAAGCACATTGTGGATATGGGCGGCGAAACGTACTCGAAGATCGGCACGCCCAACAACACCGGCACGCGCATTTTCTGCGTTTCGGGTCACGTGCAGAAACCCGGTTATTACGAATTCGAAGCCGGCAAAATCACGATGGGTCAGCTGCTCAACGAAGTGTGCGGCGGACCATTGCCGGGCCGGACTTTCAAGGCGGTGATTCCGGGCGGTTCCTCGGCGAAGATTCTCCGTTTCGGCGAACGCTTCAAGGGCAAGCGCAAAGTCGGGGCCGACATGGTCGACTACGACTGGGGCGTCGAAGATGTGCCGATGGATTTCGATTCGCTCGGCATGATCGGCACGATGGGCGGCTCCGGCGGCGTGATCGTGATGGACGACACCGTCAACATGGTCGAAGCGCTCGCGAATATTAATGCGTTCTACTCCCACGAAAGCTGCGGCCAGTGCACGCCGTGCCGTGAAGGTTCGCTGTGGATGAAAAAAATCACGACGCGGATGGTGCACGGCGAGGCCCGCGAACAGGACGCCGCGCTGCTCAAGGGCGTGGCCGACCAGATTCCCGGCCGCACGATCTGCGCCTTTGGCGAAGCCTGCTCGTGGCCGACCCAGAGCTTCCTCGCGAAGTTCGGCGACGAGTTCAAAGGCTACCACGAAACCAAGAAGGCCGCGAAAGCTGCCGATGCTCTCGAACTCATCTGATTTTTTGCCCACGGAACACACGGAATACACTGAAATGAAAACCAACTGGATTGATTTTTCCGTGTGTTCCGTGGGCTAATCCTTCTTCTTCCGCAATGATCGCACCACCCAAACCCGACCTCGTGACCGTCAATGTTGACGGCAAGGACATTTCCGTGCCGAAGGGTACGAACATGATCGAGGCCGCCCGCCTGGTCAGTGTCGAGGTGCCGCACTACTGCTACCACCCGAAGCTCACGGTTGCGGGCAATTGCCGCATGTGTCTCGTCGAAATGGGCATGCCCGCCGTCGATCCCGCCACGAAGGCGCCGATCATGGATCCGGCCACCGGCAAGCAGAAGATCAACTGGATGCCGCGCCCGACGATCGCCTGCGCGACCAACGCTTCCCCCGGTCTGCACATCCGCACCAACACCGCTGCCGTCAAAGACTGCCGTGAAGGCGTGACGGAGATGTTGCTCATCAATCATCCGCTGGATTGCCCGATTTGCGATCAGGCCGGCGAATGCAAACTCCAGGAGCATTCTACTGCCTACGGCCGCGGCTATTCGCGTTTCGTCGAGCAGAAGAACGTGAAGCCGAAGCGCACGCAGCTCGGGCCGCGCGTGACGCTCGATGACGAACGCTGCATTCTGTGCTCACGCTGCATTCGTTTCAGCAAGGAGGTCGCGAAGGACGACGTGCTCGGCTTCATCGATCGCGGCAGCTACAGCACGCTGACCTGTTATCCCGGCAAGCGGCTGGAAAATAATTACTCGCTCAACACCGTGGACATTTGTCCGGTGGGCGCACTTACGAGCACGGATTTCCGTTTCAAGATGCGCGTGTGGTTCCTCAAGCAGACGCCGAGCATCGACACCGAGTCATCGGTCGGCGCCAATACGGAGGTCTGGAGCCGCGAGGGTGTGATCTATCGCATCACGCCGCGTCAGAACGATGCCGTGAACGACACCTGGATGGCCGATTCGGGTCGCGTCCTCTACAAACAGGTTCGCGCGGACGACCGTCTGCTCGCTCCGTCGATCAACGGTGCGTCGACTGCGACAGAAATGGCGCTCAAGGCCGCCGGGGATTTGCTGCGGGCGGGGTCGGTCGTTGTGGTTGGGTCTGGACGCAGTTCCATCGAGGAACAATTTCTCACGAAGAAAATTGCGGATGCCGTGAAAGCCCCGGCGCACCTGGTTGGCCGGGTGGGGCAGGGCGACAAGATTTTGATCTCCGCGGATCGTAATCCGAATGTGCGTGGTGCACTGGTGACCGGCTTGATTTCGAAGCTGCCGGCGCAGCAGCTGGCGTCGCTCGGGGCCGAAATCGACGCGGGGCGAGTGACGACGATTCTCTCGGTGGGCGAAGATCTCGCGGCCGCGGGTCTGACCGCAGCACAGCTGGCAAAGGTTTCCGTGATTTATGTCGGCACGCATCGGAATGCGACCAGCGAGGCCGCCAAAGTCGTGATTCCGGGTCTGACCGTCTTCGAAAAGAGCGGCACCTTCATCAATCAACAGTTCCGCATCCAGAAATTCTCGAAGGCGGTTCCCGGACCGGCCGGCGTGAGCGATGACCTGGTCACATTGAGCAACCTGCTCGCCTCCGCGGGTGGCGCCACGTTGTCGTCCGATCTCGGTGCGTTGTGGGCCACGATTGCGGGCGAAGTGAAATCGCTGGCGACGGTGACGTATGCGAATCTGCCTTCGACCGGGCTGTTGCTTGATGGCACGCCCTGGTCGTCTTTGCCGTTCCCTGAGGGTGAAACGTTGCACTACAAACCCGCCATCGTGCCTGCGGCCGCCAACGCATGAACTTTACGACGATACTAAATCCCTATCTTCCCTTGCTCGCCATCGTGGCGGGGATTGTTTTCTTTGCCAAATTCCCGTCGATCTTTCGGACGGCTGCGGCGAACGGTTTGTTGGCGGCGGATAAAACCACAGAGTTGGGCCACGCCGTGCGTCTTGGCGGCATTATGTTGATCGGTGTGGGTTTGGTCGCGACCGTTATATTTTGGCTGTAATGCAATGATCGAATTCTGGAATAGTTTAAATCCGCTCCTGCAGATGCTCATCAAGGGTCTCGCGGTGATCGGCGTTATTTTTCCGCTCGCGGGTGCCTCGTCGCTTGCTGAGCGCAAAGTGTCGGCGTGGATTCAGGGGCGTCCCGGTCCGAATCGCGCAATTCCGATCTGGTTTGCGTGGGTGCCGGTGATCGGTCCGTTCCTGCAACGGCTCGGTGTGTTCCACCTCATGTCCGATGGCGCAAAGATGCTTTTCAAGGAAGACCCGGTTCCTGGACACGTTAACAAATTCTATTTTCTCCTCGCCCCCGTCCTCGCAGTCGTGCCGGCGTTCACCACGGTCGCGGTGGTTCCATTTGGCGCATATATTAACGATGCCCAGCAACTCGTGCCGCTGATTCTCTCGAATGTCGACATCGGCATCCTCGCGGTATTCGCGGTGGGATCGCTGAGTGTGTATTCACTGATCGTCGCCGGCTGGGCCTCGAATTCGAAATATCCCTTCCTTGGTGGCGTGCGCGCCTCGGCGCAGCTTATCTCATATGAGCTTTCGATGACGCTGGCGGTCATTCCGGTTTTCCTGTGGATCAATGAGCCGGGTGGCGAAGGCACCTTGAGTCTGTTCAAGGTGGTCCAGTCGCAGACTGGAACCGGTCTCACCAATATCCACAGTTATTGGTTCGGCATGTGGATGCCGCTTTCTGCGATCATTTTCCTGATTGCCCTTTACGCTGAAACCAACCGCCAGCCGTTTGACATGCCGGAATCCGAGGCTGATCTCGTCGGCGGCTTCCATACGGAATACGGCGCGTTCAAGTGGTCATTGTTCTTCGTCGCGGAGTATTCGCACATGATGGTCGGTTCCGGCGTTTTTGTGCTGCTGTTCTGCGGTGGCTGGAATCCCCTGCCGTGGGTGCCGTTGTCCACTCTGGTTGCCGGGCTCGCACACCTCAGTCCTCTGGCGTTGAATCCAATTTTCATCGGGTTGCTCTCCATCGCGATATTCCTCGGGAAAGTGCTCATTTCCGTTTTCGTGTTCATGTGGGTGCGCTGGACGCTCCCGCGTTTCCGTTATGACCAGGTCATGAAGCTCGGCTGGCAGAAACTCCTGCCGCTCGCGATCGGCAACCTCATCGTTTACGCGCTCGTGATCGCGTGGCTCCAAACCCGAAGCTAACCACTGATTTCACTGATGATCACGGATAAGAAACCAGTCCTCAATAATTGTCATCCTGAGCAACGCGAAGGATCCATGGGTGGACGCAGATATCATCATGGATTCTTCACTTCGTTCAGAATGACAGTCTCGGTGATGAGAATGGTTTATCCGTGCCGATTCGTGTCATCCGTGGTTAAAAAATAAATTTTCACATGGCCTACGTCGTCGAACGCAAATCCCTCACGCTCTCGGAGCGCCTGTACATCCCGCAGATCATCGCGGGTATGCGGGTGACGTTGAAGCATCTCTTCGCGCCGAATGTCACGATGGAGTATCCGGAGCAGCGGCCATCGATCCCGACGGGCTACCGCGGCGTGCCGACGCTCGTGAAGGATCCCAACGGCCGCGAGAAATGCGTGTCGTGCCAGCTGTGCGAATTCGTTTGTCCGCCCAAAGCCATCCGCATCACCCCCGGTGAAATTCCCGCGGACCAGCCGGACCGGGCGCACGTGGAGAAGGGGCCGAAGGCCTTCGACATCGACATGCTTCGCTGCATTTACTGCGGCCTTTGCCAGGAGGTTTGCCCGGAAGAGGCAATTTTCCTGCAGAACCAGTATTCGATGACGGGTTACTCGCGCGCGGAGATGGTGAATAAGGACTGGGTCAAGCCCGGCGCCATCGTCATCGACGGCGGCATCAACCGCATCGCGCGCACCGACGATCCGTCCAAGA
>JBEHXD010000400.1:0-5385 GCA_048498875.1 Verrucomicrobiota bacterium | reverse complement strand
CTCGCTCTTGACGTAATCAAGAAGCTTGCGACGACGGCTGGCCATCTGGAGGAGGCCGCGGCGGCTGTGGAAGTCCTTGCGATGCGTGCGCAGGTGCTCGGTCAAATGATTGATCCGGGCGGTGAGCAGCGCGATCTGGACGTCGCTGGAGCCGGTGTCCTTCTCGTGGGTTTTGTATTGGGCGATTACTTCTGACTTAACG
The DNA here is from genome assembly GCA_048498875.1 of Verrucomicrobiota bacterium. Classification (GTDB taxonomy): domain Bacteria; phylum Verrucomicrobiota; class Verrucomicrobiia; order Opitutales; family Opitutaceae; genus Lacunisphaera. Next base: position 5,183 of record JBEHXD010000400.1, on the reverse strand, counting down.
GGTTGTGACATGTTATAGGTGGTTGATAACGCGGTCTTTGTTGGATCGCCGCTTTCGCGGAATCCGTGCCACCCGCTTTTGGAGGGCCGGCGGCACCGTTAGTTGTCCGGTTGCCCGGACTGACCGTGGTGGGAGCCTGCGACCAGCAGACTCTCACTAACGTAAGCGGCCATTAACCAAATCGGCCGCCTCTCGTGCAAGCGTAATTTTTAAACGAGATTTGCGCCAGCTTGTCTCAGTTTGATCGCAAGCTTAAGCCTTTCACTTGGTCGCAGCCCGGTAGCTTACGGAGTTTGGCCAGGATCGTGTCTCGGTGCAGGAAGAGTTCGTTGCGAACGACACTGTGCGAGACGAGCACGACTAGCAGGTTGCGTTCGATGGCGAGGGGGTGAGAGTAGCTGGCGTTAGCTTCGCCGACCAGTTGGCTCCATTTATCGCGGATGCTGTGTTCGACCGAGTCGTGGCTGATGCGGTGTTTGACGAGCAGCTCATCGATCAAGGCTCCGACCTCGGTGGTCTTGCGACGTTTAGAGCGGCTGCCATCCACCGGCACTTGGCGAAGATCGGCGATGAGGTTTTCAATCGCGCGGGAGAATTCCTGGGGCTCGGCGGACATGGGAAGCACCTTGAGTGGGGCGAAGGGGTTTAGCACGGATTTTCCGAAACAAAAGCCCGCCGCTCGCGTCTGGGAAGGACCATGTGGAGCCGGAAAGATCCCTTCGCGATCGTGCTTTGCACCTGCAACGGCGAGAAGTTTCTCAACCAGCAGATGTCCACGCTCCGTGAGCAGGAGGGCGTGGCGGAGATTGTCGTGTCGGATGACGTTTCCACGGACGGCACCTGGTCCATCCTTGAGCGACATGCGGCGGAGGATCCCCGGATTCGGCTCAACCGGAATCGAGTTCGCTTGGGGGTCGCGGCAAATTTCGAGTATGCGATCAAGCAGGCGGAATCGCCCTGGATCGCGCTCGCTGACCAGGACGACGTCTGGCTGCCGGGTAAACTCGCACGCGTGCGAGCGCGTTGGGATGGCAGCGCCTGTCTTGTTCATCACGCGTCGCGCAAGTTTCGCGGGCTTCGCTTGCCGCGGCGCTTCGAGCACTGGGCCCGGGAACGGAGAAAGTTCAGCGGCTCGGACTGGCGCCGCCTGTTATATCGGAATTCGATCGTTGGGCACACGACCGTGTTCCAGGCTGCGCTGGCCCCGAAGCTGGCGCCGTTTCCCAGCGCTTTGCCGCACGATTGGTGGCTGGGCATGGGCGCCGCACTCATGGGCCGCGTACAATTCGTCGACGAATGCCTGGTCCATTACCGGATTCACGAGCAAAACTCCTATCATGCAATGGGCTCGCGGGTGCGGCGGTTGCAATACGAGCACGCGATGCGCATGGAATTGCTGCGGGCGCTGCTGACGCGCCGGCTGGTGCCGGCGGACCAACGCGGGTTGGCGGAAGATTATCTGGCACTGCTGGAAGACACGCGCACCGGCGTATTCTCGTGGCAGCTCTTGAAGTTCTATCGCTGGCACGCGTCCGTGTTGTTTGGCGGCCCTCACTACGTACCTTCCGCTCTCACTTGCCGTCGCAAGAGCTGCCTGGCTGCCTTGGCCGCGATGGTGCAGGCGCCGATGGCGGAGGACGCCCAGCCGTGGACTCCCTGGCAGCAGGCGCGCTGACGATTACGGGATGAACCACTGGGCGGCGACCCAGCCGGCTCCGACCAGCATGGCTCCCGCCAGGGAACGCAAGCCGTACCGCCATGCGCGTCGCACCGTACGACGACGGGAAAAAAGCCGGGCGGGCTGGCCGGCGTCTGCCGGAAGCCCGCTGGCGAACGAATGGATCAAATCCGGCCGCGCCACGCGCGCGAAGGCGGCGTCAAACTGCGCCCGGCTGGTCTGACCGAGTATCGGCCGCAGTTTCTCCCATGCATAAGCCGCATCATTGGCGAATCGGGGAAAATGCAGGAAGACGTGGGGAATGTCATGTGCCACGAGGGTCTCGACCAGAAGGTGGAAATTCTCCGCCAGCACGGATTTTTGCCGCGCCGGATCATCGGTGCCCACCATGCCGCCGGGAACCTTTCCGAATCCGCCACCGACCCGAACGCGGCTCAAGGTCGCGTCTTCGAGTCGACGAACCGGGACAAATGCGAGGTCGATCGAGACCCGTTGACGGGCGAGAATCGCCGGCAGAGTTTCGCAGAAGGCGGGATTCTTGACGATGTAGGGTCCGTCCTCGCCCTCGAGGTCGCCTTCGAGACCGGCCGAGCTGTATTCATAATAGTGCTCTCGCCAATTTCGTGACGTGTAGCCCGTATCAAGTCCCAGCTCGGTGAACAGCTGCATCAGGAACGTGGTGCCGGCACGCCCGGTTCCCGTGACGATTACCTTGTGTTTCATACCGGTGGAAGGGGAAGGCGGAGCTTTGAGCATTCAGCTGACCACTGACGGCAGAATCTCCCAGAAGTTGCATAAAAGGAGAGAGTTGGGGTATCGGTTCGAGACCTGAACCGGACTGCGCATTGAGCAAAGTCGGATTTCGTGTAACCACTTTTCTGACAAAGCATTGAGATGCGTCTCACGCGCTTGAAAATGGGGCGAATGGCCAAGCACTTCACGAGCCTAGCCAAGGCGTCGTGTAGGGCAACTCCCTACACGAGAATTCTTTCCCAGCCGGCAGACAAAAATCTGCAAAAAGTGCAAAATATTGCCCTCACCCGCCGAAAATAGCCCCTCGGTTGTGCCAGGACACTGGCGCGCCATGCCTACCCCATGAATTACCCCGCCTCTCGCCGTTTCCTGCTCTCATTTTTTGCCTGTATCGCAACTCTCTCAAGCATCGGCGGAGAATCGCCCGAAACACCAGCGGATCGCGGCGTCTGGGGAACGGTGAGCGACATGGTGGATCGCCTGCCCACCGTGTTGGCGAATCGGCTGCCCGGCTTAGATCCCAACGGACTTGTTCGCGTGTCCGTGCAACCGCATCTCGGCGATTTTTTCCACGACGGCTATATTCGCATCCCGGTTGGAGTTCGCATGAAGTTGTCCGAACACGTCCAAGCGAACACCGATCTGCTGGGGTTCGTTGCCCATGGGATCGACGCGCCGACTTCCCCGGGATTGGCGATGGTCCGGTTGGGCCTGAAGTACCAGAAAGTAATCTCCACCGAGTCGCTCAGCGCTTATAGCGTGGGCTTCGACTATCAGACGCCGCTCGAGGACGCGCCGCGCCAGTTCACCGACGGCTTCCGCCACTTCCAGCCCTACATCACCACCACGCGGTTGCTGGTGCCGAAGTGGGACCTGCTTGGATACTCCACCTTTCGGCTGAATTTCCTCGAGCACACGTCGCATCCGGCGAACTACATCCGGAATCAGCTGCATGGAAATTCCATGTCCTTTACGGAAGGTGTGGTGCGCGAATGGAAACACATGCAGCTGTCACTCTCAGCTCGCGTGGCGACCACGGCTTTGATGAATGACGAAACGCATTGGAATTTCTGGCTGCGGCCGGAAATCGCGGTGCCGTGGCGGTTGAGCGCCAGCTCTCGCACGCAGCTTCTGTTTACGCTCCATAGCCGCGTATTCTGGGGGCAGGATGGCATGGTGACCTCGTCGGGTGTCGGGGTTCGCTTCCAGTTCAATTTTGACCGCGAGCGTCGGATGGCCCGCCTGCTCTGATCTCGCCGCGTCATGAATTCGGCAGATAAGCTTCGGCTCACCCTGACCGCGACGGTGTTCGCTTCCTGGTCCGCGACGATCGCGGCGGCGACGCAGCCCAACGTAATTGTCATTCTGCCCGACCAGTGGCGGGCCCAAGCTTTCGGTTTCGCAGGCGACCAGAATGTCCGGACCCCGAATCTCGACCGGCTTTCCCGGGAGAGCGTCAATTTCGTCAATGCTGTCGCAGGCATGCCTGTTTGCAGCCCCACACGCGCCTCGATCATGACCGGCCAGCGCCCATTGACGAATGGCGTGTTCCTCAACGATGTGCCGCTCGCGCCCCAAGTCGGGAGCCTGGCGAAGGCGCTCGATGCGTCGGGCTACGACACGGGGTACATTGGCAAGTGGCACCTCAACGGCGGCAACCGCCTCGGCTTCATTCCCCCGGAGCGCCGCCAGGGCTTCAAACTGTGGGAAGCCTGCGAGTGCACGCACGACTACAACAAGTCGGTCTATTGCGCCGAGAGCCCAAAGCGGCTCCAATGGAAGGGCTACGATGCGATCGCCCAGACCGAGAATGCCGTTCGCTATGTGCGCGAGCACGCCGGCACCGGGAAACCTTTCCTGCTCTTCCTTGCCTGGGGTCCGCCGCATTCCCCCTACGAGACAGCGCCCGAAAAATACCGGGAGATGTACACGCAGGATAAGATCGCCCTCCGACCGAACGTACCGCGATCGGCCGAGGCCTCCACGCGGCAGATGCTCGCCAATTACTACGCCCATTGCACGGCGCTGGACGATTGCCTCGGCACCCTCCGCGCGGCGCTGAAGGAGGCGGGATTGGAAGACAATACCCTGCTGATTTTCAGTTCCGATCACGGGGATCTCCTCGGATCCCAGGGTGGTTTCAACAAACAGCAGCCGTATGACGAGAGCGTCCGCGTACCCCTGCTGGTGCATTGGCCAGCCGGGTTGGGTACCGCTCCGCGCCAGGTCCAGGCCCCCATCAATTCCGAAGACCTCATGCCGACGATCCTCGGGCTATGCGGCGTGGCGATTCCCAACACGGTTGAAGGCTTGGACTACAGCGCCTACCTGCGGGGCGGGAGTGATCCCTCGGACGGGGCCGCGCTCATTAGTTGCGCGGCGCCATTCGGGCAATGGACTCGCAAGGCGGGTGGCAAGGAATACCGCGGCGTGCGGACCGAGCGTTACACCTACGTGCGCGACCTGCGCGGACCCTGGCTGCTGTTCGACAACGAAAAGGATCCCTTCCAAAAGACGAATCTCATCGATCACCCCGAATGGGCGCCCCTGCAGGCCGAACTCGAGGCCAAACTCCAACACAAGCTGGCCGCCGCAAACGACAAGTTCCTGCCGGCCACCGCCTATATCAAGCAATGGGGTTACGCCGTCGATAAGACGGGCACGGTGAATTACTGAGCCCCGGGGGCTTGGGTCAGGGCGCGGTCGACTGCCGGTCGTAAAGCGACTTGTAGAGCGCGTTACTGGCGTAGAG